>JASHWA010000369.1 GCA_030044325.1 Bryobacteraceae bacterium | reverse complement strand
CCGCAATCGACCGCGGGACTCGAGGCCGTGGTGTTGTCGCTTGGATTGAACACCGCGATCCGCGCCCGCGCGCTCGCGCCCCGTGATCCTGAAACCCAGGCCGAAATGCGGTACGCCGCGCCCGGCTCCAATCCGTTCACATCCTGGTACACCGAACCCACGCCACTCGTCTCCGCCAGGCTGAAGGCGCCGCTGTGCGCCACGGCGCGGGTGACATTCGCGCGCAGCTCCCAAACCGGCGTCCAGGGGATCGAATCGCCGTCTTCAAACCCGGCATTGGCGATCGCGTGCGCCAGCCGCTGTTCCGGCGTCATCAGAACCGGGCTCAATCCGAAATCGCTGTTTGCCGAGCACAGGATGAACTGATCGAGATCATGGCATTTGCCGGGACCCTGGGGTCCATTGGCGATCGCGCCGGCGATTTCCGGCATCACCACGTAAACCGAATCGGCCGCGAGCGGCCGGGTCCCGATTTGCCGCAGCGATTCGCTGCAATACGTCTCCCGCCCGGTATAACGCGCCGATTGATAGCTGTTGATTGTCATTTTTTCGCGGACCGCCAGAAATCCGAAAATCCGGTAACCCTCCGGCCCGCCCGGCGACGCGTTCTGGGCGCACTGCCACGCCGGCAGGACGATCAGGTTGGCGTGCGCCTCGCCCAGTTTCGTCCAAACCGGCGATCGCAGCGGCGACGGATGCGGTTCGTTCACCGTCGTGCGCACCCAGTCCCGCAGCGCGTTGGTATCCGCGATTTGCAGGATCAGGCAAGCGGCGAGCAGCAGGTTCGCCGCCCAGGGCCGCAGCAGCCGCAGCGCCCCGCCCAGCACCGCGACGAGAATCGCGTAATAAGGAAGCCAGAAAAGACGTCCGGTGGCGCGCAGCGGGGCGAGGTACGGGGACAACCGCTGCGACGGATCGAGATCGAGCAGGGTCCAGCCGCCCAGCGTAATCCTGGTCGAGAGCGCCATCAGCGTGAGCAGCGCGCAACACGCGCCCAACGGAACCATCCATCGCCAATCGAGGGCGCGCCACTGGCGGATGCCGCTCAGCCCGGCCAACCCGGCCACTGCGGCCAATGCCAGGACACCCACGCCGAGATAGTTGTAGCCCTCATACTGCCCCCAGGACGCCGACGGCAGCCGCGGCATCACAATCGACGCCACCCGCGCGGATCGATCGGCGCGAGGAGGTTCATCGAGAGCTCGCGATAGCCTCCGCTCGCGTAACCGCGCCCGCCAGCGATGAGCAGGCCGATCGCCCAGGCGCAGACGGCGCAAACGCCGAGAATCGATCCCAGAATCGCCGCCGCGCGGGCCGCGCTCATCCGCCGCTGCCACACGAGGGCCGCGATCGTCGCCGCGAGCGCCAGCACCACCTCGAAGGCGAGATACGGATTGACGGCGATGGCAATCGCGGCCAGCGCCGTTGCGGAAATCGCAAAGCGTTTCACCTGCGGCGACGGCGCGAACTGCTCGCGCAGGAAAAGGAACAACGCCCCCAGCAGGAGCCAGTGATTGGAGAGCGAATAGTGCTCCGCAAAACGGTAAGTGAGCGGCGGAGCGAGTAAAAAAAACAGGCTCGCCAGCGCAATCCCCAGCCAATTCGCGCCGCCAAACAGGCGTAGAATCCTGGCCGCGAAAAACACCTGAAGCGCGCAAACCAAGACCGCTTCCAAGCCGAAATACTGCATCGGCTCAGGCAGGACTGGCGAGAACGGCTTCAACGCGATCGCCAGCAGCGGATTCAGATCGGTGAGCGCCACCGCTTCGCCCGCCGGATAAGCGAGGCGGCCGGTATAGGTGAGCGGCCAATGCGGCTTGGGGTCCTGGCGAAAAAGTTCCCAGCCGATGAAATGATACGCGGGATCCACCGAGACCCAATCCACGTTGCGCGGGTCGAGGGGCTGAGGTCCCAGCACGATCAGCGCGTATGCGAAGCCCGCGATCAGCGCGGCCGCCAGGTCGAATCCGGCCGATTGAGCCCAGCCGCGCCTATCCATACCAAGCCTTCATCGGACCTCATGCTATCCTACCGCAGTGGTTCAGGAGAATCGCGCAAAGCCGTCGCGTCCGGCGTGGCTCGCGGCGGCCGCGCTGGCGCTGTTTTATCTGGTCACCAGCCTGTACATCGCATCGCGGCGCCTGTTCTGGTTCGACGAGATCCTCACGGTAAACCTCTCCGCACTGCCGTTCCGAACGATTCTGGACGCGCTCCATCACGGGGCGGACGGTATGCCCGCCGGTTATTACGCCCTCATGGCGGCGTCGCACAGGCTGTTTGGAAGGGGAGAAGTGGCCTCCAGGTTGATTTCCGCCGTGGCGATGGCGGCCGGGCTTGTGATCATCTTCGATTGCGCGCGCCGGGTCACGGATGGCCTGCACGGCCTGATCGCGCTCGCCGTCGCCACCTGCTCCTCGATCCCGTTCTATGGGTACGAAGCCCGTTCGTATGCCCTGTTTTTCATGCTTGCCGCGCTTTCTGTGTGGATCTGGAGCTGCACATCCGACCGGGCGTGGCCGCCGGCTATTGCGTTTGGAGCCGTGCTCTTTTTGGCCGGCGTGATCCACTATTACGCGTTCCTGTTGATCGTGCCCTACGCGATTTGGGGGGCTTACCACGCAAAATCCTGGCGCAGGACCGCTCGAAAGCTGGCCGCGGGCGGCGCTGGCGTCGCGCTTTCCCTGGCTGTTCAAGCCGGCCTCATGATCTCCTACTCGCACCAGTTCGCTTCCTTTTCGGTAACGCCCTGGGCGCTCACCAGCCACGCCTTGCGCAGGGCTTTCGACGATCTGTTTCCCGACGGGCTATTGCTCCTGGTTCTGATGCTGATCTGGATCGTCGCCATGACGGCGAGGGCCGGCGCGACCGGCGTCGATGC
>JASHWA010000368.1 GCA_030044325.1 Bryobacteraceae bacterium | reverse complement strand
GAATCCGGCGCCGGGCCAGGCGCTGGATCTCGCGCAGGCATCGCTGGCCGATTACATCATTCCGAACGAAACGGAGGCGGAAGCGCTGACCGGCATCGCGGTGCGCGATCTTGAAGGCGCGCGCGCATCGGCCGGGCGGTTGATGGTGAAAGGGGCGCAGCGCGTGATCGTCACATTGGGCGAGAATGGGGCGCTCTTTGCGAACTCGGATGGGAGCGAGCACCTTCCCGCGTTTCGCGTTCAGCCGACGGATACCACGGGCGCGGGCGACGCGTTCATCGGGAGCCTTGCGGCGTTTCTCGCGGCCGGAATGGAAGAACGCGACGCGATCAGGCGGTCGAATCTGTATGCGGCGCTTTCGACGCTTGCCGTGGGGACGCAGAAATCGTTCGTCAGCTTCGATCGTTTTGAGGAGGAGTGGTCGGCGAGGGGTGCTGCGGCGGGCGGGCGCTGAACCGGTCGCGCCATTCGGAAAATTCGCGCAGCTTGCGCTCGGCCCAATTTCCCGATTGGGGGACGCGCGGGGAGACGCGCGAGACCGGCAAATGAAAAACGATCCCGATCATCACGACGATCAGCGGGGGATCGCGCAAAACAACCTTCATACAATCTGTAACGTTGCGCCCAGGGCGCCCGCTACTTTCGATGTGAGGGTTTTGCGAACGAAAATGTTTCAGCCAGGGGTGTTGAGTGAGGCCGCGATTTTCAGAACCATTGAGTGCGGGGAGTAGCGCGCGCTCATGGCGAGGAGCTTGTTAGCGAAGCCGGTGATCACCACGGGACGGCCCGCTTTCATGGCACGATAGCCGATTCGCGCGACCTCGGCAGAGCTCATGATCATCGATTGCCGCTTGAAAAGGGGCGAATTCGGATTGCCGGCGGCGTGGGCGAAGTTGGTTCTGGTCGGGCCGGGGCACAAAGTGGTAACGGTCACGCCGGTGCCGCGCAGCTCGAAGGCGAGCGCTTCGCCGAGGCTGAGCACGTACGCTTTGGTGGCATAGTAAACGGCCATGAACGGGCCAGGCTGAAACGCCGCGGTCGAAGCGACGAGCATGATTCCTCCGCGTTTTCGCGCGATCATTGGGGGCAACAGCGCGCGTGTGAGCTCGGTGAGAGCGACCATATTCACCTGGAGCATTTCGCTCAACCGCGACGGATCCGATTCGGCGAACGGGCCGGTTTCGCCGAGGCCCGCGTTGTTAATCAACACGTCAATGGTGATTCCGCGATTTTCGAGCTCTTTGGCGAGTTGTGCGGCTGCGCCGGGCTTGGAAAGATCGGCGGGAATGACGGCCGATTGCGCGTCGAGCTCGCTTGCAAGCTTCTGCATACCTTCGACGCCGCGCGCGGCGAGCACCAGGTCATAACCGTCGCGGGCGAGTTCACGAGCCAGATCGGCGCCGATTCCGCCCGAAGCGCCAGTGACAAGAGCTACCGGCTTTGGCATTTCTAGATGTTACTATGCAGGAACCAGCGGTCAAGGACCACATTTCGCGCGAACCATCGCGATCGCAACAGGCGCGGCGCGATTTTGGTTAAAACCGAATGGGGAATGCGCGCGCCGAGCCCGGTAATCCATCCCGGCGTTGTGTCGAATCGCTGCGCGAGACGCGCGCCATAGTTTTCCGTGGCGCCGGAGGCGATGAGTTCGGCCGCGACAATTCCGGATTCGATGGCCGGCAGAATTCCTTCGCCGCTGAAGGGAAATGCGAGGCCGGCGGCGTCACCGATGAGCAGCCAACCGTCGCCCGCGATTTTTCGCGGCATCGATCCATACAAAAGATAAGCGTGGCCGCGCGGCGGCGGAATTTCGAAGCCGATGCGCGGCGCCATCGATTTGATGAAAGACGAGACATGTTCGGAGAGACGACGCCGGTCGGCGCGGCCGAGTCCGACGTTGAGCACGTCGGCTTTGCGAAAACACCAGCCGTAGCCCTGGAGATCGCGGCAGAAATACACTTCCGGCGTTTCGGCGCGAATCCGGCACGCGGCGCGCTGACGGCCGTCCATGGCGAATTCGGATTCCTGCGCGACCACCGGCGATTCGTGCGTGTTGGCCGCGCCCATCGCATGGGCGATTGGGCAAAAATGTCCGCCCGCGCCAACAAGCACGCGTCCGCGAATCGATCCATTGAGGACCCACGCGCCGCCGTTTCGTGCGATGGTCGCGACCGGGACGCCCTCGAAAATCTGCGCGCCGGAGCGGCGCAATAGAAATTCGTCGAATTCGCGGCGGCGGATTCCGTAACTTACCGTGCGCGCGTAGCTGGTCTCGATCGCTTCTGTTCCGATCACGCCGGTTCGGAACGCGGAGATCGGTTGGAGCACGCGACCGCGCGCGTATTCGCCGGGGTCCATTTCGAGAAGATTGAGAACTTGAGGCGTGATCCAGCCGCCGCAGATTTTATCGCGCGGGAAAACCGCTTTATCGACGATCGCAGCGTCGACGCCTTCGCCGCGCAATTTCCACGCGCACGCCGATCCGGCGGGACCACCCCCGGCGATCACGACATCGAAGACGTGCATTGCGGTTCGTACAGGTGCGCTCGCGTCAGGGCGAGCGGGCGGGAGCGTGCGCCGGCGAACACGATCTGAAAAAGCTGGAGCGTGTCGGTACTGAATCCGGCGATCGAGCCGGCCAGGTACAGCCGCCAGGCGCGCTCGAACCAATCTCCGTATCTCGCGACGACCGCGGCGCGCGCGTTTTCGAAGCGATCGAGCCAATGCGCGCAGGTGTAGGCGTAATGCGGGCGCAGATTTTCGACATCCAGGACGTCATAACCGTGACGCTCAAGAATCGTCATCGCCTCGCCCAGCGCGGGAGCGTAGGCGCCGGGGAAAATCCGCTTGCGAATCCAGCGGCTGAAGTGATTGCGGCGGCTGCGTCCGATGAAGTGCACGAGACCGCGCCCGCGATTTCCGATGGCGCGATAGATCACGTCGCCGAAACCGTCGTAATGCGCGCGGCCGACGTGCTCCAGCATTCCCACGGAAACGAAAACATCGAATGCGCCGGCGATGTTGCGATAATCGTCTTCGATGAACTCGACGCGGCTGGAGAGTCCTTCGTCTTTGGCGCGGCGGCGCGCCCAATCGATCTGCTCGCGCGAAATGTTGAACGCCGTGACGCGCACGCCGTAATTTCGCGCCATGTGCAGCGCGAGCGCGCCCCATCCGCAGCCTGCTTCCGCCACGGTTTCTTCCGGCTGAAGCTGCAATTTGCGGCAGACGTGATCCATCTTGGCGATCTGCGCGTCTTCGAGCGTCATTTCGGGCGAGGGAAAAT
>JASHWA010000367.1 GCA_030044325.1 Bryobacteraceae bacterium | reverse complement strand
TCCCGACGATCGGCAGCACGCCCTCACCCACCGCGCACTGGCTGTCTTTATCGGTCCTGTTCTTCAGGTCCTTCATGTGCAGATCGAACAGCCGCGGACCCGCCGCGGCGATATCGGCGACCACGTCAGCTCCGCCGCGCGCAGCGTGACCGATGTCGATGCACAGGCCCATCCGCGCGTCCATATTCTTCACCGCTTCGAGCGCCACGCGCGGCACGGGGAAATTCTTGTCTTCCGGCCCATGCGTATGAATCGCGACCTTGATATCGAATTCCTTCACCAACTTCTCGATCGGAACGAGCGATTCGTGGGTCGGCGCAGCCACCAGCATCCCGATCCCGCAGTTGCGCGCGTACTCGAAATAGCGCCGCAGCACCGCCGGGTCCGTGCTATGCAGGTCCGTGTTCCCCGCGCTCAACGGTGTTAGCCCCGCCTTCTTGAACTCCGCAATCCCGCGCGTCAGCTCCTCGGGCGTCGACGAATACGCCAGGTGAACATCTTTGATGCTCACATACGACACGCCCAACCGCTTCATCAGGTCGATCGCCATGTGGCGCTGAAACTCGCGGAACGTGTACGAGCAGATCCCGATCTTGAACGCCGCCCCCGCCGCCCCCGCCGCCTCCGCCATCGCCGCCAATGCAACCGGCGCCGCCAAGACTTCCCGCCTCGTCACCGCGAGACCTCCTGATTCAAAGGTGGCGCACGCATTCATGCGTGCCGCGTCGCCACTCCTGGCGACGCATGGCTCGCTCACACCCTCGGCCGCTCCCTCCGCACGAAATCCGTATCCTGCTTCGGCTCGCCATAGCATTCGATCGCGATCGTCGTCGCCGGCTCATCCGGCGCCTTCTCGGGCAGATTCAAAAACCGCACCCGAAATCGATCCTGCTCGAACTTCACCTGCTCACCCGTCGCGAGTATTCTGGCCGATTTTACCGGCGTCATCATCCCGCCGATCACCACCGTCGATCCCGGCCAGAAATACACGTGCATGTACAGCGTATTTCCTTTACGCGTGAACGACGCGTATTCCGAGCTCCTCGGCTGGCAGATATCGCTCGCATAAATCGTATCGCCCGCGTGCTCCATCCATTTTGCCACCGCGGTCAAAATCCGCACCGATTCCTCGGGAATCGATCCGTCGCCTTTCGGACCGATATTCAGCAGGTAATTCCCGCCATCGCGCGAGCACGAGATCAAGTTCCGCACAATCGTCTTGGGCGTTTTCCAGTTGTCGTCGGCGCGCTGGTAGCCCCAGCTCCCGTTCATCGTCATGCACGACTCCCAGGCACGCTTTTCGGCGCGGATGGTCTGCTCCGGCGTGGCGAAATCTCCCTCCAGTTTATTGCGATTATTCACGATAATATCGGGCTGCAGCCGGAACACCATTTCGTTCATTTTTTCCGATTCCCAGCCGTCTTTATCGAGCGGCCAGGCGACGTCATACCATAAAATGTCTATTTTCCCGTAATTCGTCAGTAATTCTCGAATGTGGCCGTGAATATACTCGACAAAGCGCCGCCGCGCCTGCTCGTCGGTGGCGCAGCGCGCACCGTCGGGATGATGCCAGTCCATCAGCGAATAGTAAAATCCTACCCTCCGGCCCTCCGCGCGCGCCGCTTCCACGTATTCCGCCACCAGATCCCGGCCGGGGCCCTGCTGGGGAGCGCAATAATCCGTCAGCTTCGAGTCGAACAGGCAGAATCCTTCGTGATGCTTGGTCGTCATCACCATGTATTTCTGCCCGGCCTGTTTGGCGAGCTTCGCCCACGCTCGCGCGGCGTTAGGTTTCGGCTTGAAATTTTTGGCGTACTGCTCGTATTCGCGGACGGGGATGGCTTCCTCCTCCATCGCCCATTCATGCCGCCCGATAGTGCTGTAGACGCCGAAGTGGATGAACATGCCGAAGCGCGCCTGGTGCCACCATTGCATGCGCCGCTCGCGGTCGGCATCGCCCGCGCTCGTCCCCGATGAGTTCTGAGCCGCCTGGGCGAACGCCGCGGTCGCGCCCAGCATATGCAGATAGTCGCGTCTGGTCATTCGGCCGCCAGTATATCAGTCGCCAAAAAAGGATTGGCGAATGGGTGCGCTCAACTAGCCCCGCCGTTGCAGCAGATCCTTCAGCTCCGTCAAAAACGCCTCGACGTCCTGAAAATCCCGGTACACCGAAGCGAAACGCACATACGCGATCTTGTCGATCACCCGCAGCCGCTTCATCAGCAGCTCCCCGATCGCCGTGGTCGACATCTCCCGCTCCGCGCTGTCGGCCAGCTTCGCCTCGACCTCATCCACGATCTCCGCCAGCTTCGCCATCGGCACCGGACGCTTCTCGCACGCCTTCAGCAGCCCTTCGAGCACCTTCTGCCGCTCGAATTTTTCCCTGCGTCCGTCGCGCTTGACCACCATGTAGGGGATCTCGTCGCTGCGCTCGTAGGTGGTGAAGCGGCGCTGGCATTTGAGGCACTCACGGCGCCGGCGGATCACGTCGCCTTCCCTGCTCTCCCGCGAATCGATCACTTTATCCTGCTTATGGCCGCAGAACGGACAGGTCACGCCGGTTTTTCCTCGGTTTCGGTCTCCAAATGCCGCAGATTCCGCCAGTGTATGCCTTCCTGGAACGCAAAGGCGAGCCCCAGCGGCACGATCATCACGAACGACACCACCCACAACACCAGCGCGATCCCCGTCGCGACGCCCAACCCGATGCCGAAAAATTCGGTCAGCACCAGTACCGCCGCGATCTGCATCCCTCCGCCCACCCCCGGAATCTGAAGCGCGCTGCCGAACGCCACGAATCCCAATAAAATCACGACGTCGGCCAGTCCCAGCTTCTCTGTTGCCGGAAATGCGCGGCATACGCAGTAAAACGCGCCGGCAATCATCACCCATTCGATCACCGTATAGATCACCAGCAGCAGCGCGAACCATCCGCTGCGCGTCGCCTGCATTCCTTCCTCAATCGATCGCAAGACTTTCCCGAGCCACGAAAGGATTTTTCGCGGCAGAAACGACAGCCATTCGAGCGCGCGCTCGCGAACCCCTCCATGAAACTGCCGCAGCGCGATCAGCAGCGCCAGGCTCACCGCCCCCGTGATCCCCGCCGTGTACCCTCCGGCTTCGAGCGCCACACGCGCTCGCGGCCCGGGCTGAATCGCGCTTGAAGAAACCTGCGTCAGTGCGATCCCGAAAATCAACAGGATCATCATCAGGTCCAGAATCCGCTCCAGCACCCACGCGGCGATCTGGCTCGAAAACGTCACATTTTCTTTTTTGGCGATCAGGTACGGCCGCACCGCCTCGCCCGCACGTCCGAACAGCACCACGGCGGTAAATCCGATCGCGGTGGCTGTAAAAATCCCCCATAGGCTCGCGTCTTTTCGAAGGGGCCGGATCATCACCTCCCAGCGCAGCGCGCGGCCCGCGTAGGTCGCGAGCACGAGCGCCATCCCGGCCGCCAGCCAGGACCAGTTCACTTGCTCAAGCGCGGATACCAGATCGCCCCAGGCGAAACCCGAGTTTCGCCATCGCCAAACGGCATACACGGCCGCGCCCACTACCGCGGCCAGCCCCAGCCCGATCGCCAAATTTCTCTTATTCAAGCATTTAACGGCGCCGGCGCCCGAACCGCCCGCCGGCCGCTCCTGGTTCGCTCGACAATCCCGCCCACGATCGCGGTTAGAATGTAAATCGAACTTCTCATGTCAGTTCTTCGTTCTCATTACTGGATAGTAATTTTTAACCTCAACAGGTTCCGAGAACGAGGATGCGCATGGCGGCCACTGCTACAGTTGGACAGATTACCACGACGCCGCATTTCCCCGCCCGCGCGACGTTTAGTTCCGTCTGGAGCCGACCGTTCTTGGATGCCGACAATCAGCTAGTCGAACGCTGCCTCGCCGGTGAGCAGGCCGCCTGGGAGGACTTGGTTAAAGTCCACAGCCGGCGTGTCTATTCGATATGTTATCGGTTCACCGGTGCGGATCAGGAGGCGCAGGATCTCACGCAGGAAGTGTTTCTGCGCGTGTTCCGATCGCTCAAGAGCTTTCGCGCGGGCGAGGGATCGTTCACTGTCTGGCTGGCGCGGTTGAGCCGCAATCTGCTGATCGATCATTACCGCCGGACGCGTCTCGAGAGGGCCACGGATTCGATCGAAGAGCAGCTTCCGGTGCTGGAAGAAAAGACGGCGATGGCCGCCCGCACCGAGGGGATGGTCGCCGGCCGGGAAGCGAGCGAGCTGTTGCAGGCGGCTTTACAAAAACTTTCACCCGAACTTCGCGAAACAGTAATACTTAGGGATTTGGAGGAATTGGAATACCGGGAGATCGCGCAAGTGTTGAACATTCCGGAAGGAACGGTGAAATCGAGATTGAACCGCGGCCGGGCGGAACTCGCTCGCGTGTTGAGAAGGAACAAGGTTTCGGTATGAAGGAGTTGGTAGTGAGTGGTGGGCGGTCAGTCGGCGGTTCGTGCCTATCGGAGCCGCCGACTGGCCACTCACCACTCACCACGAACCGGTTTTTATGAACTGCCAGGAGCTCGAAATTCTGCTCGCCGATTACGTGGATGGGTCCATCCGCGGCGAGGAGAAGTCTGCCGTCGAAAAGCACCTGGCCGAATGCCCGGATTGCGCGGAGTTGGCGCGCGATGCGGCCGGCGCGGTCGCCTTCATGGAGCGCGCCGCGACGGTGGAAGCTCCGCCCGAGCTGGTCACCCGAATTCTGTTCGAAATCACCGATGGCGCCAGCCGCGCGGTGGTCCGGCCGTCGTACCTGCGGCGCATCTTCGGACCTTGGATTGAGCCGCTGTTCCAGCCGCGCTTCACCATGAGCCTGGCGATGACCATTCTCACCTTCGCCATGCTCGGCCGCTTCGCCGGAATCAACATCCGCCAGTTGAAACCCTCCGATCTCGACCCGGTGAAGGTGTACGCGGCCGCCGAGGATCGCATGCAGCGCGCCTGGGCGCGCACCGTGAAATACTACGAGAACCTGAAAGTGGTTTTTGAGATTCAGACGCAGTTGAACGAATGGTCGGAGCAGCAGCCGCCCGATCGGGGCAATAACAACCAGAAAAAATGAGCACCCAGCCGAATATCGTCGGATACTGCCGCGCCTGCGGAAAAGCGCTCGATGAAGCGAGTGTTCGCAGCGCCGGCGGCACCATTTATTGCCAGGAGCACGTTCCCCCTATGACCGCCAGCGCGACAACGCCGCCTCCCATCGAGGCATCCCCTTATACCTCCGCCGCCCCGTACACGTCCCCCGCGCCGCCGCACGTTTCGCGCAGCGATGTCTCGCCGGGCCTCGCATTTTGCCTCGGCTTCATTCCCGGCGTCGGCGCGATTTACAACGGCCAATACGCCAAGGGCTTCGTGCACGTGATCCTGTTCGGATTGATCATCAGCGTGCTCGCCAATGACGCTGCGCGCGGCCTCGAGCCTCTGCTGGCCATTCTGCTCGCGGGATTCGTTTTCTACATGCCCTTCGAGGCGTATCACACCGCGCGCCGGCGCCAGCTCGGCCAGCCCGTGGACGAGTTTTCGAGCCTGGTTCCGGGCCACGGCGCGTCGCGATTCCCGGTCGCGCCGGTGATTCTGATCGCGCTGGGCGTGATTTTTCTTCTCGAAAATCTCGATTTGCTCGATTTCTCCCGGATTCTGCGCTACTGGCCGGTCGCGCTGATCGCGCTCGGCGCGTATCTGCTGTATGCGCGTCTTTCGCCGCCCGCCTCAGATCGCCAATCGAACAGCCGCTCGGAGGAGGTGCAACGATGAAAGGCAACCTGATGTGCGCGGTTCAAGGCCCGGTGATGCTGATCACGCTGGGATTCCTGCTCGCCGCCGACCAGATGGGTGTGATCGCGTTCAGCCACACCTGGCCGGTGCTGCTGATCGTGTTCGGGTTGTTCAAGCTCGCCGAGCGCGGTTTCACGAGGAATGCATGAGACGCACGTCCGTCGTCGCGCCGCTGCTGTTGATCGCCATCGGCGCGCTGTTTCTCGCGCGAAACCTGTATCCCAACCTCCCCTTGCTCGATTATCTCGCGCGCTACTGGCCGTTTCTGCTGATCGTCTGGGGCACGTTGCGCCTGGCCGAAGTCCTGGTCTGGAGCGCCACCGATCAGCCGCTCCCGCGCGCCGGCGTCTCTTCGGGCGAATGGGTGCTGGTCGTTTTTCTGTGCATTTTCGGACTGAGCATCCACGCCGTCCGCGGCTTCAACACCTGGTGGCCGCGCAACGTCACCATCGGCGGCCTGGACATGTTCGGCGAAAGCTACGATTTTCCCCTCGCAGGCCAGAAACAGACCGGAAAGACGCCGCATGTCACCATTGAAGCTTTTCGCGGCAACGCGCGCATCACCGGCGCCGATACCGATACCGTGAAGGTCACCGGACATCGCTCGATTCGCAGCATGGACCAGCACGGCGCCGATGCCGCCAACCAGAGCATGGCGTTTGAAGTCACCGGCGACAACAATTCGGTCACCATCCAGAACAATCAGGACCGGCTTTCGGGCAACAGCGTCCGCGTCAGCGCCGACATGGAAATCACCGTCCCCAAGGGCGCGTCGATCGAAGCGCACGGCCGCTACGGCGATTTCGACATCAGCGCCGTCGATGGAAGCGTGGAAGTCGTCTCCGATAACGCCGGCGTGCGCTTGCAGGATATCGGCGGCGACGCGCGCGTCGATCTCAATCGCAGCGATATCGTCCGCGCCGTGAACGTCAAGGGCCTGGTGGATGTGAAAGGCCACGGCTCCGATATCGATTTGCAGAACATCGCGGGGCCGGTGACGGTCAGCGGAACGTATTCCGGCGTGATCCAGTTCCGCAATCTCCAAAAGCCGCTGCGCTTCACCGGCCAGAGCACCGAGATCAACATTGAAAAACTCCCGGGGAACGTGCGCATGGCCCTGGGCGATTTTTCGGCGCAGAACCTGGTCGGCCCGGTGCATCTTTCCACTCACGCGCGCGATGTCGAGATCAGCGATTTCACCAACGCGCTCGAAGTTTCCGTCGATCGCGGCGATATCGAGCTTCGCCCGGGAACCGTGCCGCTCGCCCGCATCGACGCGCAGACCCGCTCCGGCGATATTACGCTCTCGCTTCCGCCGCAGGCGAAATTCGATCTCACTGCGTCCACCTCGCGCGGCGACGCGACCAACGATTTCGGCTCTCCGATTCGCGAAGACAACCAGGGCCGCGGCGCCGAGCTGCGCGGCATGATCCCCGGCGGCCCGGTGGTGAGCGCACACACCGATCACGGCCAGATGGTGGTGCGCAAAGCGTCGCCGGAAGACAAACCGCTCGCGCCGAAAGACTCCGACGCAGAGATCCCCGCGCCGGACAAGCCGCTCAAAAAGGTGGAGCAGTAGTTTTTATGAAATGGTGAGCCGGGCGGGAGTCGAAACCAAACGCCCTCTTGACAACACGTAAGTTACTGAACGGATGAACGGGACAAGTCGTACAAGGGGGTCGATTTACGCAAAGTGTCACCACAGTGACACCACGGGTTTCTACCGTTTTGGACCGCGTCTGTGGTGACACTATGGTGACGTCGGGTGCGAGCCCGCTCTGTCCGTCCCACGGCGTGCACTACCAACTCGCCGCCACGAAACGCATATCGATTGTCACGGGAGACTGGCGGGATTTTAATGCCTGAAAGATCCGGGCGTTCAGTCCTTGCCACGCTTGGAAATCTGGCGGGAGAAAGATGCGGAACGGCACATCGGCGCGCCGCGGGCGGTTGTCTGCTCGGCCGTCATCCTGGAAAACCCCCGCGATCATTTCGCCACCACCGACGAGATTGTAGTAGGCGAACTTGCGCGGGTTAAATCCGTCACCGTCGCCACGCATCATAGTCTCCGCTGGATGAACCGCGATATGCATTTCCGCACCCCTTCGACCTAATTGTACTCCGATAGCTCGGTATCGACCATTGCGGGCTGAGTCAATCGCCCGGCGTTCATCGCCGACCAGGGAACTTTCGCGAATCGTATCCGGCGTCGGCTTCGGACCATGCCAGAACGAATCTTGGACGAGCTCCGTCCTTCGCGTGCCGCAGTAAATACCGTGTCGCCGCTGCGACGTGATACCACAGCCTTTGGTCCGGCACGCGGAAGCTGAAGATGCACGTTCGACTGGCCGTCCGGTCAAAAGCGCTTTCGGGTTGTCGAACAGAATCGACGGTAGCCAGGCGCCCGCCGGGTCGCTATACAGTCCGACGCTCACCAGCGTCAATGCCTGGACAACTCGAAACCCGTTCGAAATGTACTAGCGGAACAGAATTCGCGACGACGCCAGAATTCCCGGACCCTCCGAACGAGTTGACGGATGCAATCAAGGCTTGCAAGCTCATTGGGGATAGTAACCCTGTCGCGCACGCAGTCTTGTGCCTTTGGGTGTTCTGAGAATCACCTCGATGTTTCGCCATGCCGTGTCTTCCACCGGCGGCGGTTGCACCTCCAGCAGGTAACCGTGCGGCAAGGCCTGCATCACCTTCTCAAATGTGCTGTCGATTTCCCGGATGGATTCGATCGGGTATGATACCCCTCCTGTAGCTTGCGATAAGTCGACCAGCTCTTGGAGCAAGGTTGGACTCTTAATTGCCGCACCCATCGGAAGTGTGTAAATCGGAACGCCAGTCATGTCGGCCTGGCGGACAGCCGTATCGCGAGTCAGAGTACTGAAATTATCGTCGCCGTCGGTGATCACCACCATCACCTTCTTTCCGGTCCGCGCGGAGAGGTCGCGGTTGACATACACCAGGGCATCGTAAAGCGCAGTCGAGCCGGTGGCGTCGGATTCGAGCACCGCGCGTTTGGCGGCGGCCTTGTCCAGAGTAAACGATTGCAGCTGCGAGAATCCGTTCCCCAATGCGTAGACCGCTAC
>JASHWA010000366.1 GCA_030044325.1 Bryobacteraceae bacterium | reverse complement strand
TTGAGCGAGAAGTCGAGGCGCGCATGCTGATCGACGTCGAGATTCACGTTTTGGGTGGTCTTGGCGAAGCCCGTGGTTTCAGCGGTCACCGCGTAAGATCCCGGCTGGAGCGGCGGCGAAGTGAAGTTGCCGTCGGCGGAGGTCTGCAACGTGTACGTCGCGTTGGTTTGGGTGTTGCGGATGGTGACCGTGGCCGAGGGCACCAATGCGCCGCTCGAATCGGTGACGGTGCCTACGATGGATGCGCTTTCCGTCTGCGCGTAAAGCGCCGTGGCGAGGATGACAGCGAGCAACAGGGCAAATAGCAGCCTTTGCATAGGCCCTCCTTACATCGCTTTCGGGATCGACGTGGTCCCCTTACGAGTCTCAGGTAGGTGGAACTTACCACGGATCGAACACAAAGTCAATCTGGACAATCGGCAGGGTTCAGCCCGGCAAACCTCGTTGTCGAAGGTAGTTATCTATGGCAACTGCCGCAGCGGCGGCTCCCGTTTCCGCACGAACGGCATTTGCGACCGAAATCGCAGCCTGGGAACAGTTGGGACTCGAAAGCAGCCGGGCGAGCGCGCGCTCAGCGGTACGGGGCGTATATCCGCGGCGCGGAATGGTCGCGGCGACGCTCAGCCGGCGGGCGCGCCCGGCATTATCGAACTGATCGTGAGCGAAGGGCACCACCAGCATGGGCCGGCCGGATCGCAGCGCCTGCGCCGTGGTTCCGATACCGCCTTGATGGACGATGGCGGAGGCGCGCGGGAAAACCTGCTCGTGCGGAGCGTATGGCCAAGCCAGAACCTGGCGAGGCAATCTCCCAGGAAGGTTCTGCGGGTGCGAACCCGTGAGAAAGAGCGCGCGCACGCCCAGGCGTTCGATGGCCTGGAGACTGGCCGCGTAGAAATCCCCGGCCGCGGCTACGGCCGAGGAACCCAGAGTGAAGATCACGGGAGCCGGACCGGTCTCAAGGAAGGTCTCCAGTTCCGGCGCGACCCGGGGGTCGGGATCGTCAAAAAAAGGAAACCCCGTGACGATGGTATTGGCCGGCCAATCCGGCTGGGGTTGCGCGAATCGCCGGGAAAACAGGGCCAGAACCAGATCGGGCGAGTGCGCGCCTTCAAATAACGGATTGGCACGGGACGCGAGGCCGATCTCGCGGCGCAGCTCGATCACCTCTCGAAGCCAGTAGCGCGTCACCGGTTTGACGATGCGCCACACCGCGCGCATCGCTCCGGGTCCAAGAGCGCGCACCTTGATCAGCCAGGGCGCCGGGGCGAGAACGGGCGGATCGCAGGCGGAGAGAAAGGACGCAGGCGCCAGGACCGAAGAAATCCATGGGAGTTTTAGCTGTTGCGCGACGAGTACCGCTCCCAAGCTGGTCGGATGCGTGACCATTGCGTCGAATTCCCGCGCCACCAGCAGCGTGTCCTGGTACGATTCGCGAACCACGGAAGCGAGCGCGCGCAGAACTCTTTCGGTGCCTCGAAACTGATCGAAAAAAGGTTCGACCAGCGCGGGATCGTCGGCGGGAGCGTGCGGCCGGATGGGCACAAATCCCAGGCCCTGCGATGTGATCTTGTCTTCATAGCCGGCGATTGTGCCGATCGCAGCCTGATGGCCGAGCTTGCGAAGCTCCTGTCCGATCGCGATGTAGGGGTGAAGGTCGCCGAGGGAGCCGAACGTGGTGAACAGGACCGCGGCCATCAGTCCGAGGGTAGCCTACTCTTGTGAGTCAGAAAGGCGCACTGGGGGGGTAACGTTACCCCAGGCAACGGCCTGGCGCGATTCGAAATCTAATTCGCGCGCTCTGCCATACTCGTAGTATTGAGCGTTTTCGTCATACCTTCATGAACAGCCAACGCCTGCTGGCGCTGTCGCTACTGGCGGCGATTGTGGTGCTCAACTGCGCCGGTCTGGTGCCCGAGCTTAGCATCAGCCGCGTCGATCTCAACGACAACGCGTTCCATTTTCCGCTGGTGGCGGACATGGTGCGGCAGATCGAGCAGGGGCACAATCCCTTCGATTTCTGGTCGCCCGAATGGTGCCTGGGATATCCGGTGTTCAGAACGTATCAGCCGCTGGGGCATCTGATCGTCGCGTTGATTTACTTCGCGCTGTTCAAGAGCGTTTCGCTGATGACGGTGTTCGTGTGGGTGCGATATTTCTCGGTCGCGCTTCTGCCGCTCACGTTTTTCATCACGGCGCGCCTGCTTTCGCTTTCCTGGATGACCGCGGGCGCGGCGGCGATACTCGCGCCGCTGGTCTCTTCGGCGAGTCTTTTCGGGCTTGAGTACGGGAGCTACCTGTGGGCCGGCAGCGGACTGTTCACGCAGGCGATCGCGTGCCACTTTTTTCTGCTGGCGATCGGCTTCGGGTACCGGGCGCTGCGGCGCGGATCGGGAATGGCGATCGCCGGAATTTTTCTCGGCCTCACGTTTCTCGCGCACTTCATTTTCGGCTACATGGGCGCGCTTTCGCTGTGCCTGCTGGCGGTGATTCCCAATCGCGAGACGCCGCTTCTCACGCGCATCGCGCGAACCGCGTGGGTGGGAGCGATCGCCTTCGTGCTCTCCGCGTTCGAGCTGGTGCCGCTGATGCTCGACAGCGCGTATATCAATCACAGCCGCTGGGAACCGGTGTGGAAATGGGACAGCTTCGGCGCCGGGCAGGTGATGAAGCTGCTGTTCACCGGCGATATTCTCGATCACAGCCGCTTTCCGGTGATGACGCTGCTCGCGGTGGTGGGCGTGATCGTCTATTTTCGCGACCGCAGCGTGCAGAAATATCCCGCGCGAACGTTCATTCTTCTATGCGCGGCGCTGTGGATCCTGATGTTTTTCGGGCGGCCGTTCTGGGGCCCGGTGCTGACTCTGGTGGGCGTTTCCTCCGACATGCAGCTTCATCGCGTGGCCGGCGGAGCGCAGGTTTTTCTGGTTCTGCTCGCCGCACTCGGCCTGGCAGCGGTGTGGCGCGTGCTGATCGAACGCACCCACGCGATCGTCACGGTGATCGTCACCGCGTTTCTGTTTCTCCCCATGGTGATCGAACGCGGCCAGTATCTCGAAAACAACCGCGATTGGGGCAACAAGAGCCTGGCCGCGTACCATGCGAACAAAACCGCGATCGACGCGGCGCTGGCCGTCGCCAAGGATCGCGGCGGACGCGCCTATGCGGGGCTGGCGGCCACCTGGGGCGGGAAATTCAAAATCGGCGATCCGCAATTCTATGCGTTTCTGAGCGTGGCGCGCATCCCGGCACTGTCTTTCATGTACCATTCGATGTCGCTGACATCGGAGGTGATGACGCGCTTCAACGACTTCAGCGCGGCCGAGTACAATTTGTTCGATATCAAGACCGTCGTCGCGCCGAACGATGTAAACCTTCCGCAATTCCTGCACCCCATCGCCGCGCTGGGACCGTTCCGCGTGCTGGAAGCGCCCGGCGACGGCTATTTCGACGTGGTGGACGCGTTTTACGCGGTGCGCTCGACCAAGGAAAATTTCTACGACGTGAACGATCGCTGGCTGCAAAGCAACTGGGTGGACAATCGCCAGCACCTTCTGCTCGATTTCCGCGGCGACGCGCCGCCGGCGATGCCGCGCCTGAATCCCAGCGACGGGCTTCCCGCGCCTCCGCCGTTCCCCTTCCCAGGAACCGTGATTTCCGAACAGGATGAGCCGCAGCATTATCAGGCCGCCATTCACGCCGCGCGGCACAGCTACGTCCTTTTCAAGATGACGTGGCATCCCGACTGGCGCGCCACCGTGGACGGGCACCCGGTGGCGACCGCGATGCTCTCGCCCGGCTTCCTCGGCGTTCCCGTCGACGCGGGCCGTCACCTCATCGATCTGCGCTACGAGCCGGAGCTCTGGAAATCGATTCTCGCGATCGCCGGATTTCTGCTCGCCGGTTTGATCGCGATTGGCGAGGGCCGCGGTTTCGCGCCGCGCCTTGAATTCTCGATTCCACCACTGCCGCGGCCGGCGTGGTTGTACCCGGCCATCGGCGTCGTGGCGATCTCGCTTCCGGTGTGCGTCGCGCTGGCGACGGGAAAACTCCCGCTGGGTCACGATGCCACCGAATATCTGCCGCGCATGGTCGAATTTCATCAGAACATCGCGCATGGAATCCTGCTGCCGCGCTGGGCGCCCGATCTAAGCCGCGGAACCGGACAGCCGCTGTTCCTTTTCAATCCGCCGTTTTTCTACTATCTCGCCGAATTCTGGCACCTTCTCGGATTCGATTTCGTGCGCTCGATCAACCTGGCGTCGATGGCGATCGTGTTCGCATCGGCGGCAGGGATGTTTTTGCTGGCGAAGCTATATTTCGGCGATTTCGGCGGATATCTGGCCGCGGCGGCTTACGTTTACGCGCCGTATTTCGCCGTCGATCTGTACGTGCGCTCGGCGCTGGCCGAATTTTCCGCGTTTCCGTTCTTCGCCTTCGCGCTGTACGGGTTCGGAGCCTGGGCGAAATATGGCGCTCGAAAATATTTAGCCCTCGGCGCGGCGGGATTCGCGGGCGTGCTGCTATGCCACAACGGCGCTGCGCTGCTGTTCGCGCCTCTGGCCGGCGCGTTCATCGCGCTGAACGCGTGGTTCGCGAAATCATGGAGGCTTTTCCGGACAGGATGCGCGGGCCTGGCCCTCGCCTTCGCTGTAACGATGTTCGTGTGGTTCCCCAGCCTGATCCAGAACAAATACATCCAGGTGCAGCTTCTGACGCAGGGCTATTCCTACTACATGAATCATTTCGTGTACCTGCACCAGTTTTTCGATTCGCCGTGGGGTTATGGATTATCCGTGGCCGGCGATCAGGACGGGATGTCTTTCGCGCTCGGCTGGAGCCACCTGGCGCTGATCGCGATCGCGCTGGTGATGATCCGCCGCATTCCCGGCCGGCGATGGTTCTGGTTCTTCAGCGCGACGGCTCTGGTCTTCTGCTGGATGATTCTGCCCGCCGCGCAGCCGGTGTGGGAGCGCATCACGCTGTTGCAATTCGTCGCGTTCCCGTGGCGCTGGCTCGGCCCGATCGCGGTCGCGATCGCGATGGCGGTCGCCGCGCTCGGACCGGTGCTCGATTCCCTCGGCAAATGGCGCCGGCCCGCGTTCGCCGGAGCGCTGGCGCTGCTGATTCTTCCCAATCTTTCGCATCTTCACCCGCAGAACGCGCTGGATATCGATGAAACCCAGTGGTCGCCGCAGCAGATCGCCGAGCGGGCCATCGAAACTTCCAGTCTCGGCGAATACCGGCCGCGCTGGATGCAGGATTGGCCGAAATACGATGCCCGGCCCGCGGAAGTGGTTTCCGGATACGCGAGCTATCGCCAGACCGGCAAGACTCCCATTTCGTGGGCGGGCGCGGCCGACGCGAGCACGCCCGCGACCATCGAGCTCTCGACCGCGTATTTCCCGGGATGGAGGGTTCGCATCGACGGCGCGGCGGTGAAGACGTGGCCTGCGGACGCGACCGGCCTGATTCGCTTCGATCTTCCCGCCGGGCATCACGTGATCGTCGCCGATTGGAGGCGGACCACGCCGCTGTGGGTCGCGGATCTGATCAGCCTGTTCGCTTTCGGAATCCTGATCGCGATCGGGCTCCCGCGCGCCGCCGCGGCCGGCGACCGGGATAAAGACGCGGATAAAATAGAAGCGCCGCTTGGGTTTCAGAAATTAAAGAAAAATGGCCAACCTCCCCCAGACCTTGGCGACCGAGATCGGGCGCGCGCTCGCACAGCCGGACGCGGACAACGTGCACGATCTGCGGGTCGCGATCCGAAGATTCAATCAGGCTCTGGCGCTCGACGTCCGGAATAATCATCACGCGCTGGAGCGCCGGTTGAAGAAGACGATGCGCGCCGCCGGTGAAGTTCGCAACGCCGACATCACGCTCCAATTGGTCGCGAAGCTGAAGCGCACCAGGGCGCTGCAACGCCTGATTCATCGCAGGCGCGGCCAAGCGGAGGCGCGGCTGACGAGGATGCTGAAGCGCTGGACTCCGTCGCAAATCCCGCAGCAGCTTCCCGCGCCGGCGCCGGCGACGGCCCACGCGGTGGTTCGCGCGGCGCGGCGGCTGTTCAAGCGCGCGGCAAAGCCGGACAATGCCCAGCGGCTGCACCGCATCCGCATCGCTGCGAAAAAGCTGCGCTACACCATCGAGTTGGTCGCGCCGGACCATCCTCGCATGGAGGCGATCAAGCGTCTGCAGTCCATGCTCGGCCGCATCAACGATTACGAAACCGCGCAAGCGATCGTACAGGAGGAGGCAAAATCAAAGCCCGTATGCGATCAACTGGCGCGGAAGCAAGCCAAGCGCATTCAGGAATTTCACCGTTACTGGGCGACCCTGTTCCGGGATCCGGCAACGCAGCGCGAATGGATCCGCGAGTTTACCGCTATCCACTCGCGTAACGTTTCCGATGAACGGACCCCAACCCGCAAACCGCATGGCCAGGCAGCCACGCGATCGCGTGTTCGCAAGTCCGCCTAACGCAGCGCTTCCGACATCACCGGAGCGTATTCGGTGACGCCGGCAAGCGAGAGCACTTCGACGCGCATCCCTTCGCGCATGTCTTGCAGCCTCACCTGATAACCGTTGCTGAAGCGAACGGCGTCGCGATAGCTGTTGACATCCGCGCTGATCTGCGTGAAGATCACGCCCTCTTCGCATGATACGCGGTACTGGCGCTGCAAATCCGCGGGAATGTCCCTCATAATGAGGTGCGCTCCCGGAGGGATGCAGACCGCCGGCGCCGTGGCCGGTTGGCGAATCGGCTCAAAGAAGCTCTTCACCGACTCCCAGAACGTTTTTTTCGCAGCCTCCTTGGCGACTGGTTGCGGCGCCGGGAGATCGGCCGGCGACGCCAGTCCCATCGAGCCCGTGGAGAATTTGTGAACTACAAGTTCCTCGCCTTCCTGGGCGAGCCGATTGGGGATGCCACAGAGAGAGTAATCACACATACTGCCTCCTTAACCTAGAAGACGCTCGCCGGATGCGTTTCATTTCGGCGCGCGTCCGCGACGAGCGGCGTCGCTGTGATTCCACACGATTTATCCGGCGAAAATTGAATTTTCGCTTCGAAAAATCTGAAGGGATCGCCCTACCGCGCGAATTCCAGCAGGTACCCGCGCTTGCCGACGTTCTGCGCCCGCGTTTCGCCGATCTGCTCGGCCACGCCTTCCGCTTCGTGTATGTGGCCGCAGAAAAAATCGCGGGGACGATACTTTTCGAGGAAATCGCGAACCGCGCGACTGCCCGCATGCAACCCATCGTGCACGCGATCGAGTTTGGTGTCAAGGGGAGGCGCATGACAGATCAGCACCAGTGGCTTCAGCTGGGCAAATTTCTCAAGACGCGACGCCATCTCTTCTTCCGAATATTCTCCCGGCGTATCGAACGGCGTGGGGCTCGAATAACCCAGTCCCGCGATCCAGGTGTCGCCCGCTTGGAGCTTCTGGCCGTGAAAATCAGTGAAACCGTGACGCGCGCAGAACTCCGCGATGTCGTTTTCCGATTCGTGATTGCCGGGAAGAACGTACATTCGATCGGCGCGCGGCTTCATGATGTCCGCCATCTGGTCCAGCCCGCGCCGCCAGCTCACCAGATCGCCGGCACAAAAATAGTAATCGGCGTCGGTCGCCATCAGTTTTTCAAGCGCGCGGCCGTCGTTGTGGATATCCGAAAAAATCAGCGCGCGAACCATCTTGTTAACATGGTATCGGAACTCCAAAAATGCCGGAAAATCGCACTCCCAGCGTCAACAGTTGGGTTGAAGACGAGTTGTATGAGCAATATCGCTACGATCGCCAGGCGATCGATCCGGCCTGGGCGGCGATTCTCGAAGCGAACGGCCACACCGCGCCCGCCACGGCGCAGGTAACGCCGGTAGCTAGTCCGGCGCCTGCGCCCGCGCTCGCCCCTGGCGACCAGCTTGTTCCGCTGCGCGGTCCGGCGCTGCGCATCGCGGAAAACATGACGGCGAGCCTGGCGATTCCGGTCGCCACCAGCCAGCGCGTCATGCCGGTGAAGGTTTTGGAGGAAAATCGCCGCTTCATCAACGGGCACCGGAAAATTTCCTACACGCATATCATCGCGTGGGCGATGGTGAAGGCGCTCGAAAGAGTGCCCGCGCTCAACCAGGCGTATTCGGAATCGGGCGAGCAGTCCTATCGCATCACACGCCAGCATGTGAATCTCGGAATTGCAGTCGACGTCGCGGGAAAGGACGGCGCGCGATCGCTCAAGGTTCCCTCGATCAAGAACGCGCAGGGGATGAATTTCGCCGAGTTCATGACGGCGTATGACGATATCGTCGCGCGCGCGCGGGAAAACAAGCTGGAGGTTCGCGATTTCGAAGGCACCACCATTTCGCTGACCAATCCCGGAACCGTCGGCACCATGGGATCGAATCCGCGCCTGATGCCCGGCCAGGGCGCGATCCTCGCGACCGGCGCGATCGATTATCCGCCGGAATATCGCGGCGTCCCCGAAGACGTTCGCGCGTCGATGGGCTTAAGCAAGGTCATGACCGTGACGTGTACTTATGACCACCGGGTAATTCAGGGCGCCGAATCGGGAACGTTTCTGGGACGTCTGCAAGCCCTGCTTGAAGGCGACGACGGATTTTACGAAAACATTTTTCGCGATCTGCGTATTTCGCTCCAGCCGGTGCGCTGGCAGCCGGATCACGCCGCGGCGCCCATCGTCAACGCCGATCCGGTGAAGCAATCCGCCGTCGCGCGCCTGGTTCAGGCGTGGCGCGAGCGCGGGCACTTCGCGGCCGATCTCGATCCGCTCGGCTCGGTGCGCCCGCCGCATCCCGATCTCGATCCTTCGGCGCACGGTCTGACCATCTGGGATCTCGACCGCACCTTCCAGGCCGGATCGTTCGGCGTGACCACGTTGCGCAATCTCGTCGAGCGTCTTCGCTCGATTTATGCGGGCACCATGGGCGTGCAGTACATGCATGTCGACGATCCGGAACAGCGCAGCTGGCTCCAGCAGCGCATCGAGAATCCGGAAACGCCGGATGCCGCCACGCGCAAGCGAATCCTGCGAGCGATCGTCGAGGCGGAAGGATTCGAGCTGTTTCTCGACCATCGCTTCAAAGGCCACAAACGTTTTTCGCTCGAAGGCGGCGAGGCGATGGCCGCCATGGTGGATGAGCTGCTCGAGCGCGGCGCAAGCGCGGGCGTGGCCGAATGCGTGATCGGCATGTCGCATCGCGGACGCCTGAGCACGCTGGCGAATATCGTCGGCAAGAGCATGGTGCAGCTGTTTTCCGAATTCGACGGCGCCAT
>JASHWA010000365.1 GCA_030044325.1 Bryobacteraceae bacterium | reverse complement strand
GCTATTGGGAGGATTCGATCGCCACCAATATCCGGTCGCGCCAGGTGAGCGTCGAGACCAGGAGCTATGGCGAAGCGCTGCACGCCTCCGATTACATGGAGTACGCCTATCTGCAAACCGCGCAGGATCGCGCCGCTGAAGCGGTGTGGGCGCGGGCGCAGGAGATCAGCCGCATGGGCGGTGAAGGGCGCGGCGGCGGCGGCGCGAACGCGTGGGCCATGACCGCGATCCCGGCTCGCCTCGCCATCGAACGCGAGGATTGGAACGCCGCCAAAGCGCTCCAGGTACATCCCGATCCGAATGCGCCGTATGTCGAAGCCATCACGCATTTCGTGCGCGCCCTCGGTTTTGCGCGCTCGGGCGACGCGGCGTCGGCGCAGAAGGAAGTCGCCGAGCTCGCGCGGTTGCGCGACATGGAAGCGCAAATGAAGGACGCGTATTGGGAAGAGCAGATCGAAATCCAGCGGCTCGGCGCGAGCGCGTGGACCGTGCGCGCGGAAGGGAAAAACGCTGAAGCTCTGTCTCTCATGGAGTCCGCCAGCAAGCGCGAGGACGCCACCGAAAAAGCCGCTGTCACGCCCGGTCCGCTCAAGCCCGCGCGCGAGCAACTGGGCGAAATGCTGCTGCTCGACAAGCAGCCCGCGCAAGCTGTCAAGGAGTTCGAGGAGACGCTCACGCGCGAGCCGCGGCGTTTCCGCGCGGTTTATGGCGCCGCCCACGCGGCCATGTTGAGCGGCGATCAAGCCAAAGCGCGCAGCTATTATGCGCAGCTCGTCGAGATTTGCAAAGATAGCGACACCGCCCGCCCCGAATTACAGGAAGCCCGCCGGGCCGTCGCCGACCACCGCGCCGCGGTGCGTTAACGCCTCAGGAGTTGCCCCCGCCATCGCTGGCCGGGCACCGCGTACTATGCTCGGCCTAAGGCGAAGACATTACTAAGGGTAATCCGCACTAGGGAGAGCTAAAGTCGGGGCCCTAGCTCGCCGATCATGACGGGAGAGACGCCTTAGCTCCAAACATGATTCCGTTCAACACCGCGCTTCGCTGGTCGATCAAGCTGGCGGCATGGGCCACGCCGCAGCTTCGCGCCTGGACCCTCGAGCGCAGCATGAATCGCGTCGAGGGCGAGCGTCATCTGAAAGACCGCAACTGGGCGGAAGCGGAAAAATATCTCACCGGCGCGGTCGCCGAAGCGGACGAACGGCGCCATTCGGTCCGCAAGATTCACTTTCGCTTGCTGCTCGCCGAAGCGCAGCGCAAGCAGGGCAAGATCGCGGAAGCCGAACAGACGGTCCGGGCCGCTCTGGAGCACACGGCGAAAGTTTCCAATCCCGCGGGTTACGTGCAGTGCCTCGACACCCTCGCCGAAGTTTTCGGAGATGCCGAAAATTATGCCTCCATGGAAGCCGCGCTCCAGGAGGGGATTCGCATCGAATCGGCCATGCCGCATCCCGACGCCATGCGCATGGCGCGTCGCGTCCACCGGCTGGGGATCGCGCGGCACAAGAGCGGGCGCTCCGAAGAAGCTCTCCCGGCGCTCGAAAAAGCGGTCCGTCTGCATGAGGAATTGTACGGCGAAGAAGACCTGGAAACCGCCAAGCTGATGAGCGAGCTCGGCCGCATTTACCGCGCCCAGGGCAATCACACGGAAGCGCAGCGCTATTTGCGCCGCTCGCTGCGCGTGCATGAGCGCCTGTGCGGCCACGATTCGCCGGAAACCGTCAGCGACCTGCATCATCTGGCCGGTTCGCACGAAGAATCCGGCGACATCGACGGCGCAGCCGAGCTGTATGAGCGCGCGTTGATGCTCCGGCTGCGCATCGTGGGCGGCGATCTTGAGGAGCTCGCCGACATGCAGTTCGGCCTGGCGAGCATGTACATCGGATGGTCCAATTACGGCCGCGCGCGGGAGCTGCTGGCCGAAGCGATCGGCACTTTCCGCAGGAAAAAAGGCGCGCGGCTGGCCATCGCCTACGAAATGGCGGCCCACGTCGATGAGTGCTGCGGGCATTACATCGAGGCGGTCGCCGAGCTGGGCCGCGCCGCGAAAGTGTGGGAAGCCTGCGGCGCCGAACGCGTTCGCGAGCTCGCCGACAATATGGAACATCGCGCCGAGCTCCTCGAAATGCTGCGCAAGCGCGGCGAAGCCGAGTGGCTCCGCGAACAGGCCGCCGCCTTGACCGCGGCCGCGTCATAAACCCTACGAGCTTCCGATCAGCACTCCCGTAACAAACACCAGCGCGCCGCCCAAGCCGACCTGTAAAGCCGCCGAAAGCGGCGGAGTTTCCATGTAGCGATTCCGGATCCACGTGATCGAAGCCAGTTCCGCAATCACCACCAGCACCGCGATCGTCATCGCGGCCCGGAAATCGGAAAGCAGGAACGGCAGCGTGTGCCCCACCCCGCCGAGCGCCGTCATCGCTCCGCAAACCAGTCCCCGCACCCACGGATGCCCGCGTCCGGTAAGCGTCCCGTCATCCGACAGCGCTTCCGCGAATCCCATGCTGATTCCCGCGCCGAGCGACGCCGCCAGGCCCACCCGAAACGCGTCCCAACTGCTGTGCGTCGCAAGCGCGGCGGCAAACACCGGCGCGAGCGTCGATACCGATCCATCCATTAGCCCCGCGAGCCCCGGCTGCACGATTTGCAATACGAACAGCCGCCGGTTGGCTTCGTCTTCCTGCGCTTTGATGCTCGCCTCCAGCTTGTCCTCTTCGAGCTCCTCCGCGCGAACCTGGTGCACGCGCTCTTCCTGCGCCAGATCGTCCAGTAGCTGCCGGATTCCCGGGTCCGTGCTGCGCTGCGCGGCGGCTTCGTAAAACCGCCGCGTTTCCATCTCCATCGTCGCCGCCAGATTGCGCACCGTGTCCAACCCCAGCGGCCGGATCAGCCACACCGGCCGGCGATAGATAAAGCCCTTCACGTCCTGCCTCCGGATCAGCGGGATATGATCGCCGAACTTCTGCCGGTACAGCTCGATCAATCGCCGCCGGTGGCCGGATTCCTCCTCGCGCATCCCGTCGAACATGGCCGCCGACCCGGGAAAATTCTGGCGCAATCCCTCGGCGATATCGGCGTACACCCGCTCGTCTTCCTCTTCAAGCGAGATGGCCAGCGCCAGCACCTCCGGCTCGCTCAGGCTATTGAAATTTCGCATTGCCGCTCCTAATCACAGCCAGCATAGTTGACTCCGGACCCTCGGCATGAAACCTGGGGCTATGAAACCCCGCCGCTCACCGCTCGGCGAGATCCATGATTATCGCGCGGCCCCCGGCGACCCGCGCTCAAGATACCACTCGTAAGTTCGCCGGATGCCTTCCCGCAGCGGGATCCGCGCTTTCCAGCCCAGCGCGTTCAGCCGCCTCACGTCCAGCAGCTTGCGCGGCGTACCGTCCGGCTTGCTTTGGTCGAACACCAGCCGGCCGCGATAACCGGCGATTTCTCCGATCAGCCCAGCCAGCTCGCGGATGGTCACATCCTCGCCCGTGCCCACGTTGATGATGCCGGGGTCGTTGTAGTTCTTCATCAGAAACAGCGCGGCATCGGCGAGATCGTCGGCGTGCAGGAATTCGCGCCGCGGCGAGCCCGTGCCCCAGATCACCACTTCCCCCGCGCCGCTCGATTTGGCCTCATGGAACTTGCGGATCAGCGCGGGAACCACGTGCGAGCCGGCCAGGTCGAAATTGTCGCCCGGCCCGTACAGGTTCGTCGGCATCAGCGAAATCGCGTGGAATCCGTACTGGCGCCGGTACGCCTGCGCCATTTTGATCCCGGCGATTTTCGCGACCGCGTACCACTCGTTGCTCGGCTCGAGCGCGCCCGTCAACAGCGACTCCTCCGCGATCGGCTGCGGCGCGAACTTGGGATAAATGCACGACGATCCCAGAAACTGGAGCTTCTTTGCGCCCGCGCGATATGCCGCGTCGATCACGTTCAGCTCGATGGCCAGATTGTCGCGAAGAAAATCCGCCGGATACGTGCTGTTGGCGAGAATCCCGCCCACCCGCGCCGCGGCCAGGAACACGTATTCCGGTTTCTCGGCGTCGAAAAAGCGGCGCACGGCGGGACCGTCGCACAGGTCGAGCTCCGCGCGCGTGCGCACGATCACGTTCCGGTACCCCGCCGCGCCCAGCGCCCGCGAGATCGCCGAGCCTGCCAGCCCGCCATGGCCGGCGACGAAGATGCGCGCTCCGCTTTCCATCACCCCTCGGAGTAGCCGCGCGCGACCTGGTGGCCCGCCGAGATCAGCGTGCGTTCCTGCCGCGCAAGCTCGAGATCGTGCTCGATCATCATCCGGACCAGCTCTTCGAACGGCACGCGAGGCTGCCAGCCCAGCTCGGTCCTGGCTTTCGATGCGTCGCCGCACAGCGCGTTCACTTCCGTCGGGCGGAAATAGCGCGGGTCGGGCTCGACGTGCTGCGTCCAGTCGACGCCCAAACACGCCGCGGCCAGCTCCAGAAATTCGCGCACCGAATGCGATTCGCCCGTCGCGATCACGAAATCGCCCGGCGCCGGCTGCTGCAGCATCCGCCACATGGCGTCGACGTAATCTCCGGCATAACCCCAGTCGCGCCGCGCCTCCAGATTTCCCAGGTACAGTTTGTGCTGCGATCCGAGCTTGATCCGCGCCAGCGCCCGCGTGATCTTGCGCGTCACAAACGTCTCGCCCCGCCGCGGCGACTCGTGGTTGAACAGAATGCCGTTCGAAATGAACAATCCGTACGCTTCCCGGTAATTGACGCCGTACCAGTGCGCCGCCACTTTGCTCACCGCGTAAGGACTGCGCGGATAAAACGGCGTCGCTTCATTCTGCGGAGGCGGCGCGGCTCCGAACATCTCCGATGAGCCGGCCTGATAAAAGCGCACCGCGTTGCCGCGCGCCGCGTAATCGCGCACGGCTTCGAGGACGCGCAAAGTCCCCGTCGCCACCACGTCGGCCGTGTATTCGGCCTGATCAAAGCTGACGCGCACGTGCGACTGCGCCGCCAGATTGTAAATCTCTTCGGGCTGAACTTTGTCGAGTACGCGCCGGAAGCTCGCGCCGTCGCTCACGTCGCCGTAGTGCAGGAACAGACGCACGCCGGCTTCGTGCTGGTCGCGGTAAATCGATTCGAGCCGCTCCGTGTTGAACGTGGACGCGCGCCGGACGATCCCATGCACCTGGTACCCCTTGGCAAGCAGCAATTCCGCCAGAAACGAACCGTCCTGACCCGTAATTCCGGTAATGAGCGCCTTCTTCAAGCCTCTTTCGCTCCCATG
>JASHWA010000364.1 GCA_030044325.1 Bryobacteraceae bacterium | reverse complement strand
CTCCGGTTTCAGAGAAATTCACGTGTCGCGCGATGCTCATTCGGTGCGATGAAGAGCCGCGCCAGTAATGGTGTTCCGAAAAATCCGCCCGGCCCTCAACGGCTAAGATGGTGATGCAAAGGAGCACACTCGAACACATGCAACTCGGCATGATCGGACTCGGCCGCATGGGCGCCAACATGGTGCGCCGTCTCACCCGCGGCGGACATCGATGCGTCGTTTATGACCGCAATTCGTCGAGCGTCGCACAAATGGCTGCTGAAGGCGCCGCCGGCGCATCCGCGCTCGACGATTTCGTCCGCAAGCTCTCGAAACCACGCGCCGTCTGGATGATGGTCCCGGCCGCGGTGGTCGATTCCACGCTCGACGATCTCGCGCCCCTGCTCGAATCCGGCGACATCGTCATCGACGGCGGCAATTCCTATTACATCGACGATATCCGCCGCTCGAAACAGCTCGCCGCGCGCGGCATCGAATACGTGGACGTGGGAACCAGCGGCGGCGTGTGGGGACTCGAGCGGGGATATTGCCAGATGATCGGCGGACCGGCCCAGGTCGTTCAGCATCTCGATCCGATTTTCAAAACGCTCGCGCCCGGACGCGGCCAAATCGACCGCACCCCCGGCCGCGAAAAATCTCCCGGCACCGCCGAAGACGGCTATCTGCACTGCGGACCCTCCGGTGCCGGCCATTTCGTCAAAATGGTCCACAACGGCATCGAATACGGACTGATGGCCGCCTACGCCGAAGGCTTGAACGTTTTAAAACACGCCGACGCCGGCCGCACCCAGCGCGAAATCGACGCCGAAACCACCCCCCTGCGCGATCCCGAACATTATCAGTACGATTTCAATCTCGCCGATGTCGCCGAGGTGTGGCGGCGCGGGAGCGTGGTCGCGTCCTGGCTGCTCGATCTCACCGCGCGCGCGCTGTTTGAAGAGCCCCAGCTCGAAAAATTCTCCGGACACGTTTCCGATTCCGGCGAAGGCCGCTGGACCATCCTCGCCGCCATCGAGGAGTCCGCGCCGGTCCCAGTGTTGAGCGCCGCCCTGTTTCAGCGCTTCGCCTCGCGCGGGGAAAGCGATTTCGCCGATAAGCTCCTCTCCGCGATGCGCTTCCAGTTCGGCGGACACCTGGAGCGGAAGTCCGGCGCCTAAGAGTATGCTGAAAAAAGGGGACCAACTACTCTGGACGGCGACCGCTGACAGAGCTGTCTGTCCCTTTTTTTCGGCAACCTCTTAGAGTCTGTCTCGCGTCGAAATGCACCGGAAGATTCATTGGCGGTACGCGGCTGTGGTATGTCTCGGCCTGATCCTTGCGCCGGCGTGCTTCGTGCGCAAGCGCGTGGTCGCGCCGCCCGTCGGACAACCCCAAAATCGCCCGCTGCTCACCGCCACCAAAGACGAGCTGATCGAACGCATCCACATCGATTTCGATGCCATCCGCGATTTCAGCATGCGCGCCGATTTCTCGCCCTCGGTCGGAAGCATCTACACCGGCACGCTTACCGACTACGCGACCATCCGCGCCTTCATTCTGTTCCTGAAACCCGATTCGATCCGCGTGATCGGCCTCGACCCGATCGTCCACAGCTCGACGATTTTCGACATGGCTTCCGTAGGCAACGATTTTCGCGTCTCCATCCCCAGCAAGAACGCGTTCATCGAAGGCGCCAATAACGCGCCGCCGAATTCCAAGAACAAGCTCGAGAATCTGCGCCCGGAGGCGTTCTTGAACGCGCTGGTCATCGCCCCGCCGGCCCCTCAGGATCAGACCGTTTTCGAAGACGATACCGACGAAAGCAAGGCCGTGTACGTCATCCTCCTGCTGCGCGAGCAGGATGGCAAGCTGATCTTGCGCCGCTCGGTGGCCTTCGACCGCTACACGCTCCAGCTCTCGCGCCAGGTGACGTTCAACACCGAAGGCATCATCGTCAGCGAAACCCGCTACAGCGACTGGAAAACGTTCGACAAGACTCTGTACCCGTCCACGATCCGGATCCGCCGCCCGCTCGACGGATACGAGGTCACCATCGACGTGCTCGAGTTTAAGGTCAACACACCCGAAGTCACGCCTGAAAAATTCGTGCTGGAGCAGCCCGCGGGAACCAAGCTCACGGTCCTCAAGTAAGCGGGAACTCGCCCGAGGCGCGCGAGCCGCGCCAGTAATGGCGCGGGTTCTTGCCCTTTTTCGCATACCCTCGCAATGGCGGGACGCCTGTAATTTTTGAGCAACCTCCCAAAATGCTTTTCCCAATCCCCAATCCCAGTCCTCGCTTCCCGCTACCATAAGAGTTCACCGATGAATCAAAACCCTTCCATCCGCAACGTCGCCATTATTGCGCACGTCGATCACGGCAAGACCACGCTGGTCGACGCCATGCTGCGGCAGAGCGGAATTTTTCGCGAAAACGAGCAGGTGGCTGAGCGCGTGATGGATTCGAACGAGCTCGAGCGCGAACGCGGCATCACCATCCTCGCCAAAGCCACCGGAATTCGGTATCACGACGTCAAGATCAACATCGTCGATACGCCCGGCCACAGCGATTTCGGGGGCGAAGTGGAGCGCGCGCTCAAACTCGTCGACGGCGTGATGCTGCTGGTGGACGCAAGCGAAGGCCCGTTGCCGCAGACCCGCTACGTGCTTATGAAAGCGCTCGAAGCGCGTCTTCCGCAGATCGTCGTCATCAATAAAATCGACCGTCCCGACGCGCGCATCCAGGAAGTGCTCAACGAAATCTACGACCTGTTCATCGATCTCGACGCGACCGAGGATCAGCTCGGATTTCCCGTGATCTACACCAACGCCAAAGCCGGAATCGCGAAAAAAACGCCGGAGGGCGAGGAGCGCGATCTGCGCGCGCTGTTTGAAGCGATCCTCGAGCACATCCCCGCGCCGGTGGGCGATCCCCAAGGCGTCCTGCAGCTTCTGGTCGCCAATCTCGATTACAGCGATTATCTCGGCCGCCTCGCCATCGGGCGCGTGTTCAATGGAACGCTGCGCCACGGCGATGAAGTGGGCATCGCCAAGCTCGACGGCTCGCTTCAAAAAACAAAAATCACCAAATTGTATTCTTTTGAAGGACTGAAGCGCGTGGATGAGACCATCGGCCGTCCCGGCGCGATTCTCGCCATCGCCGGCGTCGAAGGAATCACCATCGGCGAGACCGTCACGGCGGCCGAAAATCCCGCGCCGCTCGCGCACATCCAGATCGACGAGCCCACCATCGCCATGATGTTCACCATCAACACCTCGCCATTTTCCGGCCGCGAGGGAACTTACGTCACTTCCCGAAATCTGCGTGACCGGCTCGACAAAGAGCTGCTCACCAACGTCTCCATTCGCGTCGAGGAATGGGGTGGTCCGGACGCCTTCAAGGTGATGGGGCGCGGC
>JASHWA010000363.1 GCA_030044325.1 Bryobacteraceae bacterium | reverse complement strand
CATCGAGCAGCGCGGCATACACTTGCGCGGGCGAGCAGTCCTGGATAGGTTCCATGCGTGTAGGCGAGGTCGCCCGCTTTGGCGACTTCCACGTTCGTGGCCTGAAATGTCAGCGAAAACGCCGGATCTCCGATCATCGCGCCGAGCGTTTTCCGAATCGCGTCCGTGCCGGCCGAAGCGGGCGATCCGGGATTCATCAGAACCGCATCATCGGTATAATGCGCGACCAGTTTATCGGCGTCTTTGGCTGCAAAATCCTTGTTCCACTGGGCCTCGATATCCTTGATAGCTTGGACGTCGGCGTTGGGGTTGCTGGTGGCCGGGGCGGTTTCGTTGCATCCGGTCATGACGGCGAGCGCGGCCGCAATCGGGAAAAATGAAACAGCGTGGCATGTTTTTGCCTCCGGCGGTCGAGTATATAACACGACACTGGAACTGCGGCGCCTGGCCGTCGACCGACCACGCGCTGATGAACGGCGCTCCCGCTGCCGGACTCTATCGCCGTTCAGGAAAAAGCGCCGTATCAGCGCGGCGGCGCGAAAAGCGATGGCGGACGCGGCGGGGCGGTTGGGCGGTCAAGAAAGCGCCGGCAGCCAAAAAAGCGCGGGGGCCAAAGCGGCTTAGTGCCCTCCATTTACCAGCCCTCACCGGCGCTGATGGGGTCGACTGTTTAAGCCTCCGCGGTCAGCAGTGCTGAGTACCAGCGCGAGAATTTCATGAAGCCGGCTAACCGCTGGTGTCTTCACCGGAGCGCCGGGACCGACTTTCTCTTGATTACTTCCATTCCCAAACCTTCGAGACCACGTTATCGTTGGCGTCGGAATCGTGCTCGAACACACCTACCGTGCCAGCGAGTTTCGCCAAGCTTCCTTGAGCATTCATGAAATGGATTGCGCCGCGATAGCTCGCGCCTCCGCCCGGTTTGAGCCTCCCTGTTCCGTGCCCCTTCCAAATGGCAGTGCCACCGTCAGACGTCATGTACATGCCCTGACCTTCGCCGTAGAGGAACCCACCGGGTTGCATCTCGGACCAATACGACGCGCGGCCCTGGTAATCGCTTCCCAGAATCTTGCCTTTGGATTGAAATGAAACTTCGACTTTGGGTCCCTTTGCGTCTAACACTCGAAACCCGATCACCTTTCCGGTCTCCTCGCCAATCTGGTCGCCTAACATATCTCGAACGCCTCCCATTGCACAGTATATCCATAAGGACCGCGAGCGGTCCTCGAGGCGCGCACGCGGTATCTTGCAGCGATTCACGATCAGCGCATCGCGGCGACGATGCTGGAAATGGCCGCCGGGCGGCTGACAGCGGATTCGGAGGTTCTCAAGTGAACGGCAAACTGCTTGTGGCTCCACCGGATCACCTTGTTCGCGCTGATCTTTTCGATCGGCATTTTGGTGGACGTCCAGACCGATGCGGGGACGGCCTCGCCCTACAACTTCAACGGTCTGGTCCGTCATTATTGTCTGCGTCGCGGGGCGAACATCGCCGATATTCAGGTGAATCTGCTTCCCAAACAACAGCGCGAGCTGCAAAGTCACGATATCGCCAAGCAGGTTCGCATGCGCCTCGATCCGATCGCGACGCGTTACGGTGCGCGTATCAAGGTCGCCGAAGTGCCGCCGGGCCCCCCGGTGCTTCAAACGCTGGTCGCTGAAGTCTAGGGCCCGGACTTGCCGCGAAGAATGGCGCTCGCGCGCCAGATCCGCGATGTGTTCAAGCGAACCAATGGCGTCGTTGATGTCGATTGTTACGTCGAAGACGATCAGGAAAAGTATCGCCTTTCGGTCGATCAGGAGAAGGCCGTGCTGAACGGAATTTCGGAAGACGAGATCGCGCGCGCGATCGAGGTCGCTTCCGCCGGTTTCGAGGCCGGGCTGTTGCATCACCCCGCGGAAAAAGAAGACGTTCCGCTGGTCGTCCGGCTCGACCGGCCCACGCGGTCCGATCTCGATCGCATGCAGTCTTTAAAGATTGCCGGGCGCACCGGCCAATTCGTCGCGGTCGGCGCGCTGGTGCGGGTAGAGAAGGAAATCGAAAACAAAAGCATTTATCACAAAACTGATGCCGGTAACTTATGTGACTGCCGATGTCGCCGCCGCGATCGAGAGTCCTGTGTACGCGATTCTCAAGCTCGGCCCCGGGATCGACACAATCAAGATTCCGGAAGGATACGGGATCGAGCAGTACGTCGCCTCGCTTCCCTCCGACGCGTGCCGCTACGCGATGAAGTGGGACGGCGAGTGGCACATCACCTACCAAGTCTTCCGCGATCTGGGCATCGCGTTCGCCGCCGTGCTGATTCTCATTTATGGGTTGGTGGTCGGATGGTTCCAGTCGTTCAAGACACCGCTGATCATCATGGCCGCGATTCCGTTTTCGCTGGTCGGAATCCTGCCCGCGCACGGCCTGCTGCACGCGTTCTTCACGGCCACTTCCATGATCGGCTTTATTGCGGGTGCCGGAATCGTCGTGCGCAATTCGATTATTCTGGTTGACTTTATCGAGCTCCGATAAGGGAAGGAAGGGCGCTCGACCAGGCGGTGATCGATGCGGGCGCTGTTCGTTTCCGGCCGATGATGCTCACTGCCGCGGCGGTAGTGGTCGGCTCCTCGGTCATTCTGTTCGACCCGTTTTCCAGGGCTTGGCGATTGCGCTCATGGCCGGAGAAATCGCTTCGCTGCTTCTGTCGCGAATGACCGTCCCGGTCCTGTTCTACGTTTTCAACAAGCGCAGCAGTCAAAGGAAACGTTAAGGCAACGTGTTACGTTGTGCCATCAGGGAGGCGACCACGAATTCATGGTTCCCATGGGAACTGCGCGGCGAGATCCTTCGGCGAGGGGGGTTGGATCATTTTCTCCAGGGCCCTGTCGTTCGGATTAATTCAGCGGAATCGTGACCGTGCCCATTGCGTGCAAACCCTCGTCGTAGACGATGGCGCGCATCCGGTCCGCTCCGCTCACCGCAGGCAGATTCTCGGTGATCACGTAACCGCTCTTTTGCGCCTGCGCGAGCTGGTCCTTGGTGAGATTCAGCTCGATCGAATCCGGCTTGGTGATCCCCTTGAAGGTCCCGCCCGAATAGATCGCGAAGGCGACGCTCACGGCCCCGTAATACTTGTCGCCCTGTGCGGTGAGCAGAAGGTCCGACGGGTTGACGTGAATCGCCAGGTGCTGGCCAGCGTTGTCCTTTTTGTACACCACGCGCACGGTGATCTCGGAAGCGTCGAAGGGGCTGTGACATTCGGCGTTGAATGAGGTGTCCTTCATGATCTCGGGATCCTGCTCCGGTGTATTGCCGAAATAGCCCTCGCGGGTGACAAAGCGGACGTTTTTTCGCGGCGATTCGATCCTGATTTTGTGCTCTTTTTTGTCGTTCCCGCGGTAATCCGAATAATACGCGATGCGGTACCGGCCACGCGCGTCGGAAAGCGTTTCGTTCAACGCGTGCACCGTGTCGCCGCTTAGATACCAGCGCCCGCCGGTCAGCGAGGAAAACATTTGCAGCGTCAGCCGCGACTGGCCGACCGGGTCCGCTCCTGCGCCGTTCGCCGATTCGTCCACGGTCGAGAGCGCCAGCTTGGTCTGTACCATGGACGTAGCGATCCCGCGCACCTGCGGCGTGTAATCGAACGTCTCACCTTCAATCAGCAGCTCCAGCGGAACGCCGCGCGTGACCCATAGAAGCGTCTTTTGTCCCGCAATCGCGGACATCTGCGTTCCTAGCCGGGCCAGCGTCTGAAACGTGGTATTGGCGCGGATCCCCGGATCGAACACGTCCATGTCGCGAAACCCGTTCAGCTTTTTCACCGCGTCGTCGAACTCCGCTCGAAGCTGCGCCGGCGAGATCTGCGGAGCGCCGCGCAGGTCCGCATCCGCCGGCGGAAACGGATGCACCGGATACAGGTCGCCCGTGGGCGTCAGGAAGTAAATGTACAGGCGCTCGACCGATTCGAGGCTCTGGATCGCCCTTCCGATATCGCCCCACGCCTCCGCCGCGAGTACGATTCTTTCATTCCACCGGTCGAAAAGGAGGGCGACCGGCGGAGTACCCGGGCGATTGACAAGCTCCCCCGGTTCCGGCGGCGCAACTTCGCGATTCGAACCCGCGAAGCGGAAAAACGCGAGAGGATGCTCCTTGCCGTCTTCCTTAATATGGATGTCGGAAGGCGTGAGGTCCGTGACCGGCTCCTCTTTATTGGTGGTCGCGACGACGGTCATCTGCACCAACCTCTGGGGAGTCTCCTGCGCGAGCAGGGTCACGGAAGCGAGCACGATCGGCAGGGTGATTGAGGATCGCATGCCCTCATGATACGTCATGGCAGTGAATCGACTTGCATAAGCGTGAAGGCCGTCGCATTCCTTTACGTTTATACGCGGTGTTCGCATCAGGTCTTGGCACTAAAGACAAGATCCTTTAGCGATCCCGATATGTGAACCGATACGCTGCGGGCACGATATATACCGTCAGGATCACCGAGGCGGTTAAACCGCCGATAATGGCGCGAGCAAGCGGCGCGTACTGCTCACTGCCCGTGCCGAGCGCGAGCGCCATAGGGATCATTCCGATGATCGTCGCGAGCGAGGTCATCAGAATCGGGCGCGGACGAACGCGGCACGCGCCGACGATGGCGTTCTCAACGGATTCACCTTGCTGCTCCAGCCGATGCGCGAATTCGACGATGAGGATGCTGTTCGACGCGGCGATTCCGCATAACATCAGCACGCCCATCAGGCTCATTACGTTGAGCGTGGGGGATCTCCGGCGCGATCGCGATCGGAATCGTCTGCACGCCGTGCCGATCCCCGTGAATGAGATCGCCGGGCGAGATACTCAATCCGCCGACTTCGACCGGGTGGCCGAACTCGGAAATGTGCGCGTACATGTGCGACACCGCCACTCCGCGGGCAAACAGCGGGAATCTTAGCGGTTCGATTGCATCACGTCGCGCACCGAGCCGTTGGTCACATACCCGGCGCAGTGGAGCGCCATCCCGATCACCACATGCAACTCTCCCACCAATGCGCCGACTCCGGGTGTGTGCTCCATATCCTGCACCACCATTACCCGCGGCTCCGGAAGCGATGCAACGTATCGCCACCAGTGCATGTTTTCGTGATAGGCGCGCCCCGACACCGGACTGGTGGTGGATCGCATGCGGCCGGTCACCGCATGCCCCAGCATGGGCGGAAGTCTCGGGAAAAACGCGCGCAACGCAGAGCCGTCTATGGACCCCTCATTGCGCGGACGCGCTTCCAACCTTTCGATCGCGTTCGAGACGAGGCATGTCCCGAGATTCTGTAACCGTTCGAATTCGCTTTTTTTTTCAGAATCGCAGCTTCAACCACGTGTAAGACCCGCCGCGTATCTATAAGGTTTGAGCGGCGGCGGTCGCTCACGTTTCGTCAAATCCGTTTGCGACGGCGCTAACAGCGCCTCCCCCCTGGCCTCGCTGGATTCGGGACGACAGGCAAGAGATTGCGCGAGCCGGTGACCGAAGTATCTTACCGGAACCTCCGGCCGAAAACTACCAATTTTCCGGTATAGTCCAGGACGCGTGTCCCCAATAAAGTGAAATTGGGATGGCTTTCCGCTGGATTGAAAGGATCCGAGGCTTGTGGCAGCAAGTCTGGCTCCCGGGAGTGGATAAGCGAACGGTCCTGGCCATCACAGATGACAGGCGCCTGATGAACGATCTCCGAGTCCTGGCGATCGAGAACGCGTGGAATATCCGGTTCGCCGCGAACTTGCGTCAGGCGCTCGCCCGGCAGCCAAGTGAGGGTAACTGTGTTGCGCTATATGATCGCAATACCGGAGGGGTGCTCGATGCCGTTCGCGGAGCGCTTGATGCTGTTCGCTTGTTTGCGCGATCTGAAAGCCCGGTGCTCACCATCGTGCTGTCAGGCCGAGCCGACGCTCCCATCCGCAACGTGGTGATGCACTGCGGGGGGTTCGACGCCGCTACCAGCGCGGGGATCGCCCACGCGGTCAACTCCGCCCTCGCCCTCGTGTGCGAAATCGATTCCTGCGAGCATCCGGTTCACGTTTAACTACCACACGAACACCGAGCTTCGGGCCTTAGAGGCTACACCGGGCGTAGTGGCGTGGTCTGTCAAACAGGGCTGCGCGATCTCGATCCCTCCGTGGAATCCGACTCCACAGGAACATTCATACGCGAACGCCGTTTCCTGCTAACTTCTGGATTGCCGACGACCCAGGCTCAATCTGCGTGGGCCCCGCCAGCTACGCCGGTGACGGCAGTTGGCCGTGCGGACAGGTTTCCGTTCCCTTCGATGGTGGCGGCCAGTTCGCGGAGCAGCGCTGCGCCGTCGCCGCGGTAGGCGCTCCCGTGTTGACAGGCGAGCAGCGATGGATGGAGATCCGCGAGGCGCCCCAGGATGGCCGATGTGCTCGTCGCGTGCGCGTAATAATCCATCATCCCGCGCATTCCTTCGCTGGGAGTAAGCACCTCGGATTCGGTCACGGGCGGCATCTCGGCGCCCGGCTGCGTGAACAGGTCGCCGCAGAACAACGTCTTCGTGGCCTGATCGAACAGAACGCCGCAATCCCAGCCGTGCGGGACATGTGGCGTGTACAGCCACTTCATCCGGCGACTGCCGATGGAAAACTCCTCGCCATCCGCGAACCCGCGGGCGGGCCGGTGGGCAAAGTCGTTGAGGGATGTCAGCACGCCGATTTCGGCTCCGAACGGCGTGGCCGCGGGCGCAGCCGTCAACAGTTCATTCAATGCGCCAAATTCGTCGCTTTCGAAATGTGATCCACCGATCCAGCGGAGATTTTCGACCTGCATCACCTTCCCGATCGCCTCGAGGGTAACCGGGAATAGCTTCCGATACCCCGTATGGAACAGCAGGGGCTCGTCGTCGGCGAGCAGGTACGAATTGAACGTGAATCCCCCGGGAATCACGTCCAGCGGAGTCGAGATCCGATAGATCCCCGCCGCGACCTCGTCAATACGGGTGCCGGTTTTATCATTTGTGACCAATTTAAGCTCCTCCTCACACCCGGACGTGTAATGGGTAGCCTCCCCGTTACACATAAAATATGTGTTGATGGCCGTTGCACTGAACGATGCCGAGCTGGTGCGGCAAATCGGCTCCGGCGCCGATCGCCTGGCCGAAGCCGAGTTGTTCCGCCGCATGGCGCCGCGCATCCGGCTCTACGGTTTACGTCACATGAGGGATGAACACGCCGCGGACGATCTCACGCAGCAAGTTCTGATCACGACCATCGAAGCTCTGCGAGCAGGCCGCCTGCGTCAACCGGAGAAGCTTGCATCCTTCGTGCTGGGAATGTGCCGGATGACGGTTCTTGACTCGCGCCGCAACGCGCAACGGAAGGAACGTCTGCTCGCGCAGTTTGGGGCGGATCTTTTCGCGCCTGTCCATCCGTCCGAGCCGTGCCTCGACCATGACCGGCTTGCCCGCTGTGTGCAAAGCCTGAAGGAGCGTGAACGCACCGTAATCGTCCTGAGTTTCTATGACGAGCAAACCGGCGCGGATGTCGCCGGCTTCCTCGGCGTATCGGAAGCCAACGTTCGCGTGATTCGCCATCGGGCGATTCACCAACTGCGTGACTGCATGGGGGTTGCCGTATGAGCTGCGCGAATCCGATCGATGCGCCTGTCCTCGCCGACTATTGGCTCGGCGCTCTGCGAGATCGCGAAGAGGAAACCGTCGAGGAGCATTTGCTCGGCTGCGACCAATGTGGCGCACGGCTTCGGGAAGTGATCGCGCTCGCGGAGGGAGTGCGCAAACTGGCGCGCGCCGGATCGCTGCCCATGGTGGTGAGCGACGCGTTTCTTGAGCGCGCTGCGGCGGCGGGCCTTCGTGTTCGTGAATACGCCCCTCCCCCGGGAGGCAGCGTGCAGTGTACCGTGACGGCGGAGGACGACATCCTGGTTGGGCGCCTTGCTGCGAACTTCAGCGCGGCAAAACGTGTCGATCTCTGCATCTGTGATGATCGTGGCTTTGAACAGATTCGCCTGAGGGACATTCCTTTCAATTCCGCTGCCGGGAGCGTCATCCTTCAGCAGCCCATTACCTACGCGAAAGCCGCTCCCTCAGAAACATTGATCGCCCGTCTGTTCGCCTTCGATGACTCCGGCCGCGAGCGTCTGCTGGGCGAATATACCTTTAACCACACACGCACCCTGCCCGGTCCGGGCGCTTGGTAACGAGGACCCTAAAAAAGACCATCACCACTACGAAATCGACGGCCCTCGCGCGCCGCCGGATTCGCGCGCGCTTCAGGTTCGGATTACGATAGACACGAGGACCGGAGCAGCGCCTCTGAAAACAAACCCCGCTCACGGCGTTGAGATTCAACTGCATCGATTGCGGATGTGCGCGGCGATCGTTGCGATTGTTATCGTGTATGTCGCGCTCAGGCTCCCTGGGCTGGACGTGCCTCTCGATCGGGACGAAGGCACATTCGGTTACCTCGGCCAGCTGATCCATCGGGGCGGCCTTCCTTATAAGGACGGTGTGGTCAACCGGCCTCCCGTCGCGTTTTACATCAACGCGATCGCCTTACAGATCGTCCCCGCGACAGCGCGCGGCATCCACGTCTTCCTGTTGCTGTACAACTTCCTGACCCTGGTGTGCCTGTTCTATCTGGCGAAGATTTACTTCGAGTCGCTGCCGGCCGCATTTTGGACGGCTTTCGCCTACGCGGTCCTGAGCGCCAGCCCGGCGATCCTGGGATTTTCCGCCTCCGCCGAATTGTGGGCGCTCCTCCCGATCAGCGCGAGCGTGCTTTTTGCCGTCGCGGGGATACGGAAGGACCGCCCCGTCCTGATCTTCGCGAGCGGCGTGGCGGGCGCGATCGCGTGCTGGACCAAGCAAACCGCGGCGGCGAGCGTATTGTTTGCGCTGCTCTACGTGGTATTGGCGCGGTTCGGCGTTCAGGGACCCCGGTCCGCATCAATCGCCCGCGCTGCGCGGGGCGCATTCCTGTGGCTCGCCGGCGCGGTGTCGCTATCCGCGGGGATTGTGCTGTACTTCTACGCGCACCACGCGCTTCGCGAACTCCTGTATTGGTGCTTCACCTACGGATTTTCCTACGCGAGCCGGGCGGCGTCCACACAAACCACGCGTCTGCTGCTGCTGGAGCGCGCCGTGGAGGTCGCGCGCAGCGATTTCCTTCTGTGGACGTTGGCACTCGGCGCGGCAATCCTGGGTTCGATCCGGCGGAAGCGATGGGGCTACTTCACTCTCGGTTTTCTTGTTCTGTCGATTCTCGGACCTGTTCCGGGATTCGCGTATCGTCACTATTTCGCGCAGATAGCGCCCGCCGGCGCGCTGGCCGCGGGCCAGGGATTCGCGCTCCTTCTCGGGCGTTTGCCCAAGGCGAGCCTGCGCCTCAACGCCGCGCTGGCGTGTGGCTCGGCGGTACTGGCGATTTCCGTTTCGCAAAACGATCAGTATTTCCTGGAACGGGACCCGAACGCGATCAGCCGCTACTATTTCCGGCTAAACCCGTTTCCGGAATCAAAACCCGTGGCGGACTACATTGCCGCGCATACGCAGCCGGACGATCCCATCGTGATTGTCGGCTCCGAGGCTCAAATCCTGTTCTATTCGCATCGCCGCAGCTCATCCGCTTTCCTGGAAACCTACGCGGTGCTTCAAGTGCACCCTCGATACGGGGAGTTCCAGGACCGGATGCTGGCCGAAGTGCAGCGGAATCCGCCGAAATATATCGTCACGGTGGTCGGTATCCCGTTTTCTCTCGGATGGGATGGCGTGGCCACGCCCGATTTGCTGAATTCCCTGAGCGCGATCATTGAGCGGGATTACAAACAGGATCGCGTCCGATCGGTCGGTGGATCGCAGGGAAGATGGATCGATCCGCAGAAGCAGGACCCGGCCAAGGTTTGTCCTTGCCTTTCCATTTTCAAGCGGAACGAAGCTGTGCCCGGCAAGACGCAATAGCGCTTCCGAGCGCCCGCGGACGTTGCGCGCGAGCCTTTCGATGTTCCCCGGTCCGCCGCACGTCCCTCATCCGAAACGGCGAAGGCGGTGTCAGCGAGTGGCTCGCAGGAAGCCGCAGCATCGCCGGCAACTCAATCCGTTTGACCCAGGGCTCCTGCAAAAACTACCGCTCAGTCACGTTATATTTGATTCCAAAAGGCTCACAGGCATACCCAACAACGTGATTAAGAGCCGGGTCGTGAGATAACCGCCATGTGGCCGTCGTTGGTACGGCAAGTGCTCTATCTGTTGCGAGGTGATGATACGATGCGAAAACTTGCATTGGTGACCTTGGGTGCCGCTAGCCTCCTGGCGGTCATTCTGGTGAGCACCCCGAGAGCGGAAGCTCAGGTCGGCGTCGGGGTCGAGATCGGCCCGCCGCCCGTGTGCCCCTACGGCTACTATGACGTGCCTCCTTACAATTGTGCGCCTTATGGTTACTACGGCCCGGAATGGTTTGTAGATGGCGTCTTCATTGGCGCGGGTCCGTGGTTCCATGGCCCCGCCCATTTCTACGGCCATGTCGACAACCGCTTTCATCCCGAACACGGTTATACGGGTCCATTGCCGCAACGCGGCGAGAGAGCCACGCGACCTCTGAACAAGATCGAGCACTTCCACGGAAATGAGATGCGTGATGGGCGC
>JASHWA010000362.1 GCA_030044325.1 Bryobacteraceae bacterium | reverse complement strand
TTTTTGCAGTTGGCACCGCTAGCGCAGGGCTGACGACATTCAACGCTGTCATACCAATGTTGCGCCGCCGCCTCGACCAGAGGCGTGAACACATCGGCCAGGCGGGTGGCCTCATTATCCCTATCCGAGGGACCGCCGCCTCCGACAGGGTAGTCATGAGTGTAACTTTCCATCTTGAAGGTGCAGATCCACTTTGTTCCACACGCTATTGTTTGAGGCGCTTCTGCTGCAGGCATCTGAATTCACTCCTCCCGTCTGTCGGTCGATGCGAAAAATGATTTCCCGCTCTCCAGGAAAGCGCGGGCGCCGAGAAAAAAGCCTCAAGAAAATTCGTATACTATTTGAAACCCATATGCCCGCCAAATTCGGTGCCGCTGATCCGGCTATGGCGGAACTTTACGACGAGCTGCGCCGCATTGCCGCTTCATACCTCCGGCGCGAGCGCTCCAGCCATACCCTCCAACCGACGGCCCTGGTTCACGAAGCTTATCTGCGGCTATCCTCTTTAAATCGAGTCCAGTGGGCCGACCGGTCGCTGGTGTTGGGGCTCGCGGCCGGGATCATGCGCCGGATTCTAGTGAACCACGCACGCCGCAAGGCTGCTTTGAAGCGCGCCTTGCCGCCGCTGGAAATCGCGCTTCGGACGGCGAAGAAAGCGGAGTCGCAAATCTGTGATGCGTTGACGCTGGACGCGGCTCTCCGGCGGATGGAGCGGCGCTATGCCGATCCCGCCAAGTTGATCGAGTTGCGTTTCTTCGGTGGGCTGACCGAAGAAGAATCGGCGGAATTCATGGGATTGTCGCGGGCGACAGTCCAGCGTCACTATACGTTCGCGCGCGCCTGGCTATTGCGGGAACTCGGCGGACCCGCAAAACCAGCGGCATGACCCCGCGGCAGCCTGACGCGGAGGATCTGTTCACGCAGGCGCTCGAACTGCCTCCGGAGGACCGCCGCGCGTTTCTCGATCGGCATTGCGGTAACGATGCGCAACTGCGTGGCGAGGTCAAATCGCTGTTGCGCTGGCACGAACTGGCGGATGCCGAAAACTGGGAGATCCCCGGCGAGCCGGATAAGCCGGCCCTCGCCTATATTCGGGCGCGTACGCTCAAGCGAGTCGGGCCGTTCGAATTGCAGGAATTCCTTGGCGAAGGCGCCACCGGGATTGTGTATCGCGCGCTCGATACGCGCAGTGGCCGACCCGTGGCGATCAAGATCGCTTCGCCGAAAACAATGGCGGATCACGCCAATCGCGAGCGCTTCGAACGCGCCGCCAAAGCCGCCATGCGGATCGAAAATGCGCACATCGCGCGGGTTCTCGAAACCGGCTCGATCGAGGGCTTGAGTTATGTGGTTCTGGAGTATATCGAAGGGCGGACCCTCGCCGAAGCGTTGAAGGAGGGCGCATGCGATCGTCCTACAGCCACGCGAGTCGCATGGCAAATCGCGGACGCGCTCGATGCGGCGCACCGCCATGGAATCATCCATCGCGATCTGAAGCCGGCCAACATCATCCTCGATCGCAATGGCGACGTCAAAATTCTTGACTTCGGCCTGTGCCATGCACTTGCCGGCGCGGAATCCATCGCGCGGACCCGGACGGGAGTGGCCCTCGGAACTCTCGGCTATATGGCGCCGGAACAAGCCCGCGGCGAGACTCCGACGCCGCAATCCGACCTTTTCTCTTTCGGGGCGGTGCTGTATGAAATGCTCGCCGGGCAGCCGGCCTTTCGCGGCGAGACTCCGGTCGCGATCCTTTCATCGGTCCTTCACGGTCAGCCGCAAGGCCTCGGGGCTCGCTCCCGGCTGATGGACCTCGCCCGCTGGTGCCTCGAAAAGGATCCTGGCCGCCGCCCGCCGAGCGCTGCTCGTGTGCTCGCCGAGATTGCGCGTATCGAGAAAGGCGGCACTTCGATCGCCCTGCGCTTTAGATACTTGCTTCGACCTCCATCGCGAGCGTTGACCGCATCAGGTTTGGTCCTGGCTGTGGCGGCAGTAACTCCGTTCCTGTTTCGATCGCCGCCCACGCGCGTTCCAAGCCTCACACGACTGACGTCCGGTTCGGGACTCAACATGTCCCCTGCGCTTTCGAGGGACGGCGCCATGCTCGCCTATGCCTCGGATCGCGGAGACGAAGGAACGCTCCACATTTGGGTCCAGCGTGTAAGCGATGGCCAACCCGTTCAACTCACTGACGGTCCTGCCAACGATGATTCTCCGTCTTTCTCGCCCGACGGCCGGGAAATCGCATTTCGATCCGAGCGCGATGGCGGGGGTATTTACGTTGTTCAGGCCGCCGGCGGGGAGTCGAAAAGACTTGTCGCCCTCGGCCGGCGGCCCAAGTACTCGCCCAACGGCAGGTGGATCGCTTATTGGGTTGGCACGGACGCGGCCGATCTGACCCAAAATCGTTTCCCGGCGCCCGGGTTGTCGAAAATGTACATCATCCCCGCTGGCGGAGGCTCGCCGGTGCAGATTCAGCCCGGTTTCGCGGCCGCTTCCTATCCCGTCTGGACGCCGGACAGCGCGCACCTTTTGTTTCTCGGCAATGCCGATTCGAAACTTCTCTATGAGCCCGCCGATCTTCACCAACCCGGAGCCGCGAGCCTCGACTGGTGGGTCACTCCCATTCAGGGCGGACCCGCGATCCCTACCGGCGCGAATGCCGCGCTCCACGCGATGGGACTTGCTTCGATCAGCCAGGTTCCACAGGACTGGACGTCAGGCAAATCCGGCGTCCTGATGTCGCCGGAGTTAAACGGCGCACAAAGCTTGTGGTGGGTTCCGGTGTCGCCGAAGGATTGGAAGGTGTCAGGCTCGCCGCAGCGGCTCACCGTCGGAACCACGATCGATGCGCAAGCATCGTCCACGGCAGACGAACGAGTCGGATTCGCGAGCCTGCACGCAAGTCTCGACGTGTGGAGCATCCCCATCGACGCGGATCGGGTGGCTGTGAGCGGCGCCATCGAGCGTTTGACCGGCGACCTGTTCGATCATTCCTACCCGGAGGTTTCGCGAGACGGCCGAAAGATCACATATAGCTCGCAGAGGTCAGGAACGCGCGAGCTGTGGTTGAAGGATCTCGCGGGCGGGGAGGAGAAAATCATCTCGGTTCCTCCTTCCTCTGTATTCGCCAGTTACTTCGCGCCGGATGGCTCCAGAGTCGCCTATCGTGCGATCGAAAATCACGTATCAAAGGTCCGTATCGCATCTCTTTCCGATTCTGCGCAGGAGACAATCTCGGAATGCCCCGCGGCGGGTGGCTGGTCCTCTGACGGTAAACGTCTGCTGTGCGTCGGCGCGGACGAGGCGCGTATTTCCGTGATCGAGCTTCGATCGCGGCAGAGAAAGCCGCTGCTGAATCATTCCACCTGGACCCTCTGGCAGCCGTACTTTTCGCCGGACGATGGCTGGGTGGCGTTCAACGCGACGCTCGCCGGCCGCTCGCGGATTTTCATCGCGCCGCTTCGTTCGGAAGGATTGATCCCGGAGTCCGATTGGATCGCCATAACCGATGGCGTTTGGGACGACATTCCCCGCTGGTCGCCTGACGGCAACAGCTTATATTTCATGTCCGAGCGCGACGGCTATCGCTGCATTTGGGCGCAGCGGCTGGACGCGTCGAAGCAACCATCAGGCACCCCGATTCCGGTCTTTCACGCTCACGAGGCCCGCCGTTCGCTGCTCAATATCCAGGCCGGTGTCGTTGAAATGTCGGTGGCGCAGGATAAAATCGTCTTCAACATGAGCGAGCAGTCGGGCAACATCTGGATGATGAGCGTCCATTAACGGGATGGACGACGTTGGAAACGATCCGGCGCGAATGATCCTTTGACGCGTTCACACTCATTAGCTGCTCCGTGTTAGGATGCGTCCATGAGCTCGGCGGTTGGGTCGAGTGTTCCGGCTGGGGTGACGCCACGTGCCGCCAAAGGCGAGGTTTCGCGATTTCGCCTATACACGCTGCGGCTCGCGTATCTCATCATGTCTGCGGGAATTGGCGCCTTTTTCTGGCCCGACGTCCTCCACCACACTAACGAGTTCGCCGCGACACACGGAATCCAATCCGCTTTGCTCGCCGGTCTGGGCCTGACCGCTGCGCTGGGCCTTCGATACCCGCTGAAAATGTTACCGATCTTGATGTTCGAGCTGACCTGGAAGGCAATCTACTTGATAGCCTTTGCGCTGCCGTTGTGGACGTCCCATCAGATCAATGCCGCCACGGCAGAGCAGATCAAGTCCGTACTGATGGTCGTTATCCTTATTCCGCTCATCCCCTGGCGATATGTGTTCGCACATTACGCCCTGCAGCCTGGTGACCGGTGGAAATAAGCGGTGGCAAATGGGTGGTCCAAGATAATCTCACTGGCGGCCGTTAGAAGCAGCTTGGGCCCCTGCACCTTTCTTAGAGCTGCCGCTGCCCGCTTCGCTCCCTTGATCGCCGCCCACCGCCCCCTTGCCGCATCTTCCATGGCCTTCCGCGTAGCCGCGCGGAGCCGGCGCTTCTCCCTGACCGCCGAAGCCGCAGGCGCCGATGGAGCCGAACTCGTCGGCGCGCTCGCCAGCTGTCGCCTATCGGAGCAGCGGACGTTGATGCATTCTACGGTAAATAGATTCATTTTTAACGATTGGCTGGGAACCACCGAGGTGGTGGTGCGCGGCCAGTCCGCGCCACGAGAGCTCTGAGCATAATCAAGCGCTTACATATGGCCCCTCGACTGCTTTTCTAAAGGCGGAAATTGGAGGTTGTCATGAAGAGCTTCAAAGGTTTGATCATTACGGCGCTGGCAGGAGCGCTGATGCTCGCGGCTCCCGCATTCGCCGCATCTCGTGGCGGCCGTGGTGGAGGAGGCTTCTCTCGTGGAGGTGGCGCGCAGCACTTCAGCGGGCGTTCTTTTAACGCGCCGGCGCGCGGATTCTCTGGCGGCGTGCGAGGCTACTCGGGGGGCGGCATCGGTCGCGGCTATGTTGGAGGAGGCGGATGGGGCTTCGGTGTCGGCGTCTACCCCGGGTACGCCTACCCATACAGCTACGGGTACGTGAATCCCTATTATTACGATCCCTACTATGCTGCTCCTGTCCCCGCCCCGGCTTGCAATCCGAATGGCGGCTACTACGACGTCAACGGCAATTGGATTCCCGAGCCGGCCTGTGCTGTTCCGCCGCCGGTAGCTCCGGCTCCGACGCCGTATGGGTACTGACGCCTCGTTTATAAAGAGAAGAACGTCGATCGCTCTTCCGCCGGCCGCGCTTATCCGGCGCTCCTTCCTGACCGGCGCGGCGGCGGGAGCGGCGCCGTTCCTACCTATGGTAAGTCGCGCGAAGGCTCGCCAATTCTGCCGTGATTTTTTCCACCGGGAACCAACGGCCAGCGGCCATAACTCCGGTTATATCTCCCGTATGCTTCACGTCCTTAAGCGGATTCGCATTCAGCAGCAGAAGATCAGCGCGGCTGCCGACACTTACCGTTCCGAATTCATGCTCCTGATGCAAGAAAGCCGCTGCGTCAGCCGTGCCCGTACGAATCGCCTCATACGGAGTCATTCTCGCTGCGACAAAGTCGTCCAATTCCTTGTGCAGTGAAAATCCAGGCAGGGTGCCCCGTTTCATGGTATCCGTCCCCAGCAGCAGACGCGCGCCGCCTTTGCGGAGCCCCGCGACGATCGCGACGAAGACCGCGTGCGCCTCGGGCGTCTCGTTGGGATCGGCCGAGCCTCTCTCCGGATACATTTTCTGATAGCGTGTAAACACGTCCGGCGGGACAAAGCTCGCCTGCTCTCGCCACGTCGCATCGCCTCCTGGAGGGTCGTTTACGACTACAGTTGGGCAGGTCCATACATTCGCGCTCTTAAGTGCGTCAGCGATGGCGGGAAGCTTCGTCATATCGATGCGTCGAAATCGCTCGGCCACGGAGATATTTCTGGCCACGGAGCCTTCCGTCAGTAACGCGGCAATGAAACTGTTCAGGTGTTCAATCGAATCCTGCCGGGCGGCGATTGCCCCGTTCAGCCCAACGCGAGTGGGAACGTGCCCGACAACGGGCAGCTCTTGACGCTTGGCCGCGGCGATGATTGCCAAGTACGCTTCCTTCGAGAGCGCCCCGTACACCTTAATCGCAACGTAGCCCTTATGCTTGTCAGAGGAAACCGCCTCTTCGGCTTGAGCCGCCGTTTCGACAACGCGAGTGCTCGCCCAGATCGGGGGGTTGCCGTCCGTAACAGGTCCGGTGGAGTAAATATGAGGTCCTGGCACGCGTCCGGAATCGATTTCGTGTGCGAAAGCATCGATGACCTCATCGCCCCACATGTTTCGAACCGTGGTGACGCCGTTCAGCAAGAACATCAGCGCGTATGCGCGGTTCTCGCGTTCGTGGTCTTCCGACGCCGAGGCGGGTATACCCGGCGGGCGACTCCCAGGGGTCTGGGGTTGAATCTGAATTGCATTCGGCAGAGCACCCCGAACAAAGTGAACGTGCATATCCGTCAGCCCAGGCATCAGGAATTTCCCGCGCCCGTCGATCCGTTCGATGCCCTCAGGCAGCCGCGTTGATTCTGTGGGGCCTATCGCTCTGATTCGGCCATTTTGGACGACCACGGTTTGATGTTCGATGACACGTTCGCTGTCCATCGGTACAACCGTGACGTTGATGATCGCGATCGGGTTCTGTTGCCCCTGCAGACCGGCAACGGCTAGTACAAAAGCCGTCAAAAGCTTGATCATGGCCGATTCCCTCAATTCTCAGAATTGTACGCAGGATTTCCTTTCGGAACTCCGGATTTGGCTCAGTATATATCCATTCGCCGCTTTACAGACGGAACGCGCTGATCCCTGCAAGACCTCAATTGCTTGAGAGAGGCGATCACCTTTGGCGATGAGCCCGGTCAACTCGGCCATCTGCTTCGGCGGCCTAAGTCATTGGCGAGAACTGCCTGCAGTTCTCCACCGTCGACCGGAGCCATTTCTCGAATTATGCGCGACGTTCACGCGTGAGAGAAACATCTCGCCGGTCTGAGGCGCAGCCTTGTTAGCAAGGTTCTTCCACACGAAAGTGGAAGCGGGGTCGCGGGAAGAAGAGTGTTATACTCGCCATCGGTACGTGGCCCTCGCGAGCGGCGTCGCTGACCGTGACTCTGCTCCCGTGCGGGGGGAGCACAGGTTGTTCGCGAGGGGGCAAGCATGCAAACGAGATTCTCGATCGTCGGCGTACTTCGCGTCGCACTCGTATTTTTGATGGCGGCGATAACAACGATCGCCGCGCAACAGGCTCAGGGGCCGGCAGCGCCGCCGCGGAATCCCACGCCGGCCAATATGCCTCTTCAGATGCTCGAGGCTTGGACGCGCGCCTACGCGAAGATCATCGATGAGGTGGACACGCTGCCGCTGAGCATGTTCCAGCGGCCGGAGGAAGCGGCGCCTGCCTCGCGATCGCGGGCGCAATGATCCGCAAAGCGACATGAGCCTGATTACGCCGGTTATTCAGCGCTGGATCGACGAGGGCCGGCGCGATCCCGATACCTTGTGGGCGCGGGCGGCGGACGAACTGCCGTGGTTCCGCAAGTGGGATCGCGTGTTCGAATGGGAGCCGCCCACGTTCCGCTGGTTCGTCGGTGGCCAGACGAATCTCGGCTACAACGCAGTCGATCGCCACGTACTTGAGGGAAATGGCGGGCGCGCGGCGCTCATCTACATCAACGAACGCGGCCAACGCGTGGTTGAAACGTACGCGCAGCTTCTGCACAAAGTGAAGCGCCTCTCGGCGGCGCTGCGCGGCCTCGGGATCGGAAAAGGTGACCGGATCACGATCTACATGCCGCCGTGCCCCGAGTCGATCGCGTTGATGCTCGCTACAGTCCGCATTGGCGCGATCCATTCGATCGTGTTCGCCGGATTTGGCGCCCAGGCGCTCGGCGACCGCATCGCCGCCAGCGGATCGCGCGCCGTGTTTGCGACCGACATCATCTTTCGCAAAGGTCAAAGCGTGCCGCTGCTGCCGATCGTCGAAGAGG
>JASHWA010000361.1 GCA_030044325.1 Bryobacteraceae bacterium | reverse complement strand
TGCTTTCGGAGTCAGACCGGTTGGAAGCGTGAATTTCACAAATCGTCGAGCCGCGCCAGCAATGGCGCGGGTTAGCTTCGGACTCCGCTGGCGCGCATGAGCTCTGATTTCGAGATTTCCGGCGCAATTACCCTTGACGACGCGCTGGTGCCCGCACCGCACGAGCTTGGTATTCTGTCGGATGGTCCCGATGAACTTCAACGGCAGTTGCAGGCCATGGCCGGCCCCCGCGCAGGGCCGAATGGCGGCCAAAACGCTGCTCGGTCGAGTGAGCGCGACGTCCTGTTTCGGCGCACATCTGATTTATAGGTCCGAGTTTGACCGGATATGCGCGTCCTGATTGGAGATCTCGAAATAGCCGGGGCCGCGCAACTCGCTGATCTGCTTGGCAGCTCCGGTTTCTACGTCGATCTCGACTGCGACCTCCCCCACAGCATTCTTGAAATGCGCCCCGCCAAATACGACCTGCTGCTTCTGAGCGCCATGCGTCCACGCCTGGACGGTTTTCAGGTTCTGCGGGAGATACGGAAAGCTTCGAAAATCCCTATAGTCGTGCTGATCGGAAGTCAGGATTGCCGTGACCGGGCGCTCGCCCTTCGCGTCGGCGCCGACGATTGCCTCTCGGCTCCCTATCACGAAGAAGAGCTGCGGGCGCGCATCGAAGCCGTCATTCGGCGCACCTCGCCCGAGCGCGTCCCGTCCGCATTTCAGGCCGGCGACCTCCGGGTCTTTCCCGAATCGAGGCAAGCCCTGTTTGGGCCAACGCCGGTCAAACTGACCGCCATGGAATACGAGATCCTGCTGATGCTCGTTCGTGATTCCGGCCGTGTCGTCTCGCGCGACCAGATCTGCACCCGGCTCTATGGACGCCCCACCTTACCGCTCGATCGCTCGGTCGATACTCACGTCAGCCGGATTCGGCGAAAATTGGGCGAAGCAGGACAGTTTATCATTAGTGTGCGCGGCGCCGGATATCAGTTGTGTCCTCCACAGAGGCCGGGTTCGTAACAATACTTCACATTTTGTTGGCAACCGGGCATGCCAACGGGTCCGTCAACAATATACAATAAGAGGGCTCGGAAGTACGCAAAACTGAAAGTCTCGTCACGAAGGTAAAAAAAGCTAGATGAGGTGTGTCAAGCGATGGCAATTTGTGTGTGTACTTTTCGCGTTCGTGCGTCCGATGCTCCTTGCGCAGGATTCCGCTAGCCTTTCGGTCAATGTGGTCGACGCAAGCGGTGCGGTGGTCCCCGGAGCGCGTGTCATCATCATCGACACCCACACAGGCGTCGTGCATCAAGACGACACCAATACCGCCGGCCGCGTCGATTTCGAGGGTTTGACGCCGAGCGACTATACACTCGAAGTCACCAAACAGGGATTCAATAAATATCAAGTCACCAGTGTCAGCCTCGGCGCCCGCGCCAGACAAGAGCTGCATATCCAACTCGCGGTCATGGCGGCAACAGGAACCAAGGTCGACGTGGTCGCCACCATCGACGCCCTTTCAACGGATCCGACGCAAGGGGCAGCCTTTAACCACGATTTTATCGAAGACCTCCCCTTGAATGGACGTAATCCGGACTCGCTGATCCTGATGGCTCCGGGAATGAGCTCGGCGCAGGGGGGAACGGACGCGGGCGGATTTAATTCGAACGGCCTCCGCTCCAACATGAACTATTACACGATGGACGGCGTCAGCGTCAATCAGCCCGCAACCGGAGGAGCAGCGGGCGGTGGCGGCTTTGGGGGCTTTGGCGGCGGCTTCCCGGGATTCGGCGGGCCCCCCGCCGGGGCAGGCGCGGGAGGCGGGATAGGAGGCGCCAGCGGCACCTCTATCGATGCGCTGCAGGAGATGCGCGTGCAGACTTCCTCGATCGCTCCGGAGTTCGGCAGAACGCCCGGCGCGCAAATCGTCATGACCAGCCGAAGCGGATCCAATGCCTATCACGGCTCACTCTACGACTACTTGAGGAGCGATGAATTCGACGCAAACGATTGGTTCGCGAATGCCGGAGGGTACGGAAAAGGCACCGAACGCCAGGATCGCCCCGGCGGCACCTTCGGTGGACCGATCGTCAAGAATCGGACGATGTTCTTCGTATCCGCGGAGGAGCTGTGGCTGACGGCTCCCTACACCGTCGAGGCGGACGTCCCGGACCTGGCGACCCGCGCTTCGGCTCCTGCCGCGCTTCAGCCATTTCTCAATGCGTTTCCGATTGCAAACGGCGGAGAGCTTATCAACGGCGCAGCCCTTTATCACGCGGTTCTCTCGAGTCCCACGCGCTGGAGCAACGAGAGCGCGCGAATCGATCACATCATTAACCCGCATATGACCGCCTTTGGACGATTTAGTTTTACGCCTACATCCTCGGACAATCGCGGATCGCAGATTGCCATCCCCAACCTGCTCACCAGCCAGGCTTCTCATTCCGACTCCGCTACGATTGGAGTTGAGAATACGTTCTCAAGCAATTTTTTAAACGATCTCAGACTTAACTACTCCTACTTCGACCGGTACTCTCAGACCGTCATGGACAATTACGGAGGAGCCGTCCCCATAACCAATAGCGAAGTGTTTCCCAGCGGCCTTTCGACCGCGAATTCATCCTTTAGCCTGAACATGATCGGCCTGGCCGGTTATTCCTACGGAGGACAGTCGCGTAGCAGCCAGGGGCAGGCCAATGTGGTCGACAATGTGAGTAAAATCTATCAAAAGCACCAGATCAAGACCGGGGTTGACATTCGCCAGATACGCTCCACCAACCACCCCAATACGTATTCGGAAAACGTCTCCTTCAACGGTCTGGAAACCACGCTGAACACACCCGAATACGCCTTTCTGACGGGCCAGGCCCTGAACGCTCAGGTGACTTCGAGCGTCGGTGTCGTGTACCCGACCTATGTGAATTTCTCCGCGTACGCTCAGGACACCTGGCGCATCACTAAATGGACGACCATCACTTATGGGCTGCGCTGGGATGTCAATCCGGCTCCCTACGCGCGCTACGGACAGCAGCCATTCGCCATTTCCAACGATCCCATCGCGGGCGTGACGCAAAACAGCCCGCTGTATCCCACCAACTGGTGGGATGTCGCGCCGCGTTTCGGCGTCGCCTATAACATGCGCGAGGATCGCGGGCACGAGATGATGCTGCGCTTTGGAATCGGGATCTTTTACGATACAGGCTACGGCGCCACCGCGGGCGCCTTCAACGGCGCTCCGTTCACCGATGTTCGGACCATATCGGAAGTGGATTTTCCGCTCGCGGCGAACTTGCTCGCCGCACCCCCCATGCCTCCTTTTCGGCCCTACGGTCAGATCAACTCGGCCAGTCCCGGTCTGGTTGCGCCCCGCGTCTATCAATTGAACGCCACATGGGAGCACAACTACGGCGTCGGCACTACGTTCTCCCTAGGTCTGGTCGGCAGCATCGGACACGATTTGATCCAGACACAAACGCAACCCACGTATAGCTCCGCCTACGATATCGCCATTCTCACGACCAATGGAGCACAATCGGATTACGACGGAATTCAGGTGCAACTGAGACGGCGCATGACTGCGCGCTTGCAATTGCAGGCGAGCTACACGTGGTCTCATTCCATCGATTCGGCGTCCTCGGATATGGGCGGCGGCGGGGGATTTGCAACCCTCATGAATACCGGCCAGCGCGGCGATTCCGATTACGATATCCGGCACAATCTCACCGTCGCGGGGACCTATCAGTTGTCGAACTTCAAGAGCGGCATCGGCCGCTGGGCGCTCGGAAACTGGTTTCTCGACTTTAACGGCTTCGTCCGCACGGGCTTGCCGTTCAACTTGCAGGGCGTAAGCGACTGCACCAGCGGCGCCACAACTACGACCACCTCCAGTTCCGGCACCACCACCACCAACGGCTGCACGATGAACGCCAATTCGCCGATCGGGCTGTTCGCGCTGGTGCGTCCCAGTTGGAATGGGGAAACCATCTGGCTCACCAATCCCAACGCGCCCGGAGGGCGGGAGCTGAATCCCGACGCTTTCGTGCTCACCGGCGGCTATACGCAAGGGAATATCGCCCGGAACACGCTTCGCGGCTTTGCAGCGGAGCAGGTTGACCTGGCTGTTCGGCGCGTCTTTACGCTCACCGAACGGGTGCGGCTCAACGTTGGTGTGGAGGCTTATAACGCTCTGAATCATCCGAATTTTGCAAATCCCTCTCCTCAGCAGGGCGCCGACCTGGCCAGCCCTCAATTCGGACTCGTGACACAAATGCTGAACGCCGGACCGGGAGGCGCGGCTCAGCTTTATCGGGCCGGCGGTCCGCGGTCCATGGAACTCTCGTTCCGGTTGCAGTTTTGAGACGCAGCCTCATGACTACCGTGCGCAAATTTGCAAAGCTTCTGATTGTTTCGGCAGGGGTCACGCTGGTGTGTTCGAAGCTGCCTGCCCAGGCTCCGGCCCTCGAACCGTCCCCTGCTCAGACCTCCAACGCTCAGACTCCGCCGGCCACACAGACGAGCCCCGCGGCACAGGCGACGCCCGCCAGTCAAAGCACCCCTCAAAGTCCACCGGGGCCGGCTGTATCCGCCAAAACCAACGCCGCTTCAGCGCCTGTCGCCAAGCCGGACCACCGCTTTTATTACGGTGTTCGCGTGGAAGCCTTCCCGTTGCGGCTTTTCGATACAAGCACGCGCCAATCCGCCACGACCAACCCGATCGCCAGTTACATTAATTCGGCGAGCTCCAGCTCCCAGAAATTTGCGCCGGCAGGGTCTTTCGAGTATGTGCTCACACCGCGATGGTCCCTGGGAACCGAGTTCTATTTGACGCACGCCAAATACATCTTGAACACGCAGGTGCGAACCGGTCTGCCCAGCCCCAACGCGTCCACCGATGACCGGCCCGTGACCACCTACGTGGAGTCGTCCAAAGCCAATTATTGGGTGCTTCCAGCGCTCGCCCGCTTCCAGGGCTTGCGCCCGCATCGTTATTTGTCGCGGGCATACGCCGTGGGCGGAGCTGAATACCGGCACGTGGGACGCGTGCGCACGGGGACCGATATCTACTACCCGGATGGAAGCACCGGATACACCGAAGTCGCGGCGGTGCCGCTGCATCACGATCAGGTCGGCTACGTCGTCGGCATCGGCCTCCGCTATTTCGACCAGCTAGGGTTTAAGCTCGCACCGGAAATTCGTTATATCCGCTGGACTGACGATACCTTCAAGGGTCCCGGTTACGCGTCCACCAAAAATCAGGCCGAAGCGAGTTTAGGTTTTACGTTTTAGGGCAATCATAATGAACCGGGCGCATTTTCTAACCTTTTTAGCACTGGCTGCATCGACCATCGCAGCTTCGCAATCGGTCCTCAAAACCGTGTACGGGGGCACTCCCAACGACATTACGGCAACCATCGCCACCCTGACCAACCCGGTTGGGGTCGCGTGCGATTCCAATGGAAATGTGTACGTGTCGGTAGAGGGTTTGAACCAGATTATTAAAATCGGCAGTAACGGGATCGCGACACCGTATGCCGGCACGGGATCCCACGGCTTTAGCGGTGATGGCGGCCCGGCAACTTCGGCCTTCCTCAATAATCCGACCGGTCTTGCCGTCGATGCCAATGGAAACCTGTTTATAGCGGATACCAATAACAACAGGATTCGTAAAGTATCCGCGAACGGAATCATTTCGACCGTGGCGGGAAGCAGTCTGTCGAACTGGTCCGGCGACGGAGGTCCGGCGACCAGCGCCGGATTAAACGCCCCGCTCGCGGTGGCGGTTGACACCAGTGGCGACCTGTTCATCGCGGACACCTCCAACTCGGCCGTTCGGATGGTCAAGACGAATGGAATCATCTCCACTATCGCCGGCAGCGGCACTGCATCGGCAGGAGGCGACAACGGACTCGCGTCCAAGGCGGGTCTGGACCAACCGGCAGGTGTTGCCGTCGACACCCTGGGCGATATTTACATTTCCGACACCTTCAACGAGGAAGTGCGCATCGTCACGCCGAACGGGATGATCAACGAGTTCGTGGGTCAAAATGCCGAGGCCGGTTCCACCGGAGACAACGGATATGCAAGTTCGGCGCTGCTGAACCATCCCACCAGCATCGTATTGGATGCTTCTCAAAACGTGTATATTCTCGACTCTGAGAATTACCGCGTGCGCCGGGTGTCTCCGGCGGGACTCATTACCAATGTCGCCGGCAGCGGCGTCGAAGGCGGCGCCGGAGATCAAGGCATCGCCACCGGGGCAAGCCTGGATCCGCAAGGCATCGCGGTCGACCTTCACGATAACTTGTATATCGCCGACGGCCTGAATAATCGCGTGCGCGAAGTGGTGGCAGCCTCGGGTCTCATTGTTGATTTTGCCGGTACCGGGCTGACGAATATCACGCCGCGAGGCTTGATCGTGAACGATAACGTGATTTATTACTCCGATTCCACCAGCAACCGGGTTCGCATTCTGTATCTTGCGACCAACGAAACCACGGTCTTTGCCGGCAACGGGACAGCTTCGTATGCCGGTGACTCGGGAAGCGCCGTGTCCGCTGAACTCAATGCGCCGGAGGGCCTGGCGATGGACAAGTCGGGGAATATTTACATTGCGGACTCCCAAAACCAACGAATTCGCAAAGTCGACACCCAGGGAACCATCACCACGGTCGCTGGTAACGGAACCGCTGCATTCGGCGGCGACGGGGGCAGCGGAACAAATGCCGAACTGGATAATCCGTCCGATGTGGCCGTCGATTCGAGCGGCAATCTCTACATTGCCGACACTGGAAATCAACGCATCCGCAAACTGACCTCGGCGGGGGTCATTTCTACCGTGGTCGGCGGCGGCACGGATCTTTCCGGATCGGGCGCGGGGACCAATGAGAGCCTGAGCGCTCCCCAGGGTGTCACCGTCGAGCCGGCAGGCACGGTGTTGATCTCCGACACGAGTCACAACCGCATTTTGCGCCTGCAGTCCGACGGCACCATCGAGCTGGTTGCCGGCACCGGAACGGCCGGCTTCAGCGGCGACGGCGGACCGGCCACGAGCGCAAAGTTAAGGAGCCCTGAAGGTCTGAGTGAGGACTCCACGGGCAATATTTATGTTGCGGACTCGTTAAATGACGCGATTCGTCAAATCGGCACGGACGGAATCATCGCGACGATCTCCGGATTGCCGGCGACCTCCTCGGGGGGTGGCACTCCCGGCTTCGATGGCGACGGAAGCCCCGCCACGGCCTACGAAATGGATGAGCCGATGGAAATCAGCGCGGTCTCGAATTGCACCGCTTATATTTCGGATACCGTGAATCGCCGCATACGCGAGTTGTCTATCGGTATCGAGTACACCATCACCACCAACCCCGCTGGTCTCCAGGTGATCGTTGACGGCACGGAGATGACTACACCCGTGTCTATTAACTGGTCGCCTCAAAGTTCGCACACCGTATCGGCGCCGAGCGTCCAGCCGGGTGCTGCCGGAGTGCAGTACCTCGGCACCGGTTCCCAGAGCGTCTCGGCTCCGGCTTGCGGGCCTGCGCGTGAAAGCGTTGCCGTCTCCCTCACCACGCAGTATTACCTGACTTTGGCGCCCGGCTCCGGGGGAACAATCTCGGGAGCACAGGGTTTTCAAAATGCCGGCTCGCAAGTCACCTTGACCGCAAATCCGTATCCCGGATACGTGTTTTCCGCCTGGACAGGCGCCTGCAGCGGACAAGGGACCTGTCAATTGACCATGAGCGCTCCGGAAACGGTCGGAGCCACTTTCACCGCCTCGGCATCGGGGCCCCAGCCCGTGATCGGTACAATTTCAACCATTGGCGCGTTTGGTGGTCAGAGCACCATCGCTCCCGGGACCTGGATCGAGATTCAAGGAACAAATCTATCGCCGGTTACGGAGGAGTGGTCCTCGTCAGACTTCAACGGCAATACCGCGCCCACCTCGCTCAGTGGAGTCTCGGTAAGTATCGGTGGCCAGCTCGCATTCCTGAGCTATGTCAGCTCCACCCAGATCAACGCTCAAGTGCCCAGCGGAATTCAGGCCGGAACCGTGCCTATCGTCGTCAGCGACGGCTACGGAGCCAGTAGCCCGGTTCCGACCGCGGCGATCGCGCTCGAGCCGGGGATGGACGCGCCCTTCGGAAACTCGTATGTCGCGGCGTTCGAGGGGTCCACCATCGTCGGTAGCCCCGGAAATCCCGCGGTGAACCCCGGCGATAATGTGGTGCTGTATGGAATAGGATTCGGGCCTGTGAACCCGTCGATACCGGCTGGCCAGATTGCGACCGTCACCAGCTCGCTCACCTCCACGATCACCATTCAAATTGGAGGGGTCAGTGCACCGATAAGCTATGCGGGGTTAAGCATTGGAGTCGTCGGTCTCTATCAATTCAACGTGACCATTCCGAATGTGCCTGCCGGCAGCCAGCCGGTTACCATCACTCTCGCGGGAACCGTTTCGACCCAGCCGCTCATGATCGCGGTGCAATAGCCGATTCACCGCTGAACGGGCCCGAGGCAGGCGCCGTCCAACATCTTGTCGAAAATCTTCGCGGTTGCCGCATCGATATCGGAGTAGGAGGCGGTTTCGCCGGCCTTCCCCAGCGATCGCCAGCGCCTGCCATCGGCGTATTCGCCGCGCGCGTCGATGATGGTCACACCCCCGGCAAGGTAGTCGGTTTCGTCGTATTTTACCGATCGCCATACGTACTGATCCTGGGGCAAGCCTTCACCCCAGTTGGCTCCGCTCGCGTGGCTGATGCCCTTTTGCCCCTGACTTGTTTTCACCGAGTAGCTTCGCTCGATGAAGCCGGCGCCCCCGTCTTGACCGCCTGCGGTGATGCGCCGCAGCTTGGGGAACCAGAGCTGGGCGAAGAATCCTTTGATCCCGATGCGTCCGGAGGTACTCTGGCAAACGGGGAACACCAGGGTTTCCTTGACCCTCTGAAGATAGATGCGGGATGCGTCGGCGCTTTCGGTTCGCACCAGACCGCTGCGGAAGCCGGCCTTGCGGATCACGAATGCCGGGGCTCGGGTGAGCAGTTCGATTCGGCCGTCCGCATCGGTGACGGGGCGCTGTTTACCCGCGTGGTCGATCGAAGCGCCCGCGACC
>JASHWA010000360.1 GCA_030044325.1 Bryobacteraceae bacterium | reverse complement strand
CCGGCGAACGTGATCGCGGGCAGCAACACCACCGTCGATATGGCGTTAAGCATCGGCGAGGCGCGCGAGGTGGTGCAGGTGGAGGCGGCGACCGCGCAGATCAACTACGACAGCAACACGGTGCAGGGCGTGATCCCGCGCTCGACCATTCAGGATCTGCCGCTGAACGGGCGCAGTTCGCTACAACTGGCGTCGCTTGAGCCGGGCGTAACGGTTTCACCGGGCAGCACGGCGCAATTCAACGCGATTGTCAACGTGAGCATCCTGGGCGCCAACGGCGGCGCGACCGCGGGCGGCGGAATCGGGCCGCGCCTCACCATGGACGGCGCCACCATCAACGACGAGATGGAAGGCGGCACTTCCATGAACTTCTCGCAAGACGTGGTGCAGGAGTTCCAGATTCAATCCGTGACGTTCGACCCGTCGATGGGCATCGCGACGGAGGGCGGAATCAACATCGTGACGCGCTCGGGCAGCAACGATTTCCACGGCACGGGGTATTTCTTCTATCGCGACGAAAATATGGCCGCGTATCCCGGCCTCGGGCGGCTGGCAATCGCGCCCAATCCGTTTTTCCAGCGCAAGAATCCGGGCGTGGCGGTGGGCGGTCCCATCAAAAAAGACAAGCTGTTTTTCTTTGCGAATTACGAGTACCTGCACCAGGTGGCGGTCGATGCCGAGCAGGAGGATCTGCCCTCGATTCAGGGACTGAGCGGAATCTGGCCGGAGCCCTATCACTACAACCTGTTCGACGCCCGCTTCGATTATGTGATCAACGCCAAGAATACGGCGTTCCTGCGCTATGCGCATGACGGGAACGAGGGATTCGGCCCCTACGCGAGCTACGCGCAGCCCTCCAACTTCAATTTCAACTACAACTGGTCGGACCAGGTGGTGGCGGGCGTGACCAGCACGCTCACGCCGAACATCGTCAACGACGGGCGCTTTGCGTTCCACTTCTGGGAAAACAACGTGACCGACGCGACGCAGGCGCAATGCCCGTATCCGTGCATCGATTTCGACGGCCCGGCGATCGTTTCGATGATCGGATCGAGCACATTCGGCTCGGGGACCAGCGTCAACTCGCCGCAGTTCCGGCAGGCGCGCTCGGGCGAGCTCAACGACACCTTAAGCTGGCAAAAGGGAACGCACCGCATCCGCATCGGCATGGATTACGAGTACATGAAGACCAAGGTGGTGCCGTGGGACTTCTGCGATCCCGGCTGCCTGTATGTGTTTTCGCCCGAGGAGACCAATCTGGTATTGGGATCGCTCGCCAAGGTCTTGTTTCCGAACCTTCCCACCGTCGTGAACAGCACGCAGGCCCTGATGAATCTGCCGGTCTACAACTTGGGGTCTTCGATTTACAGCGGCATCGGCGTGGGCAACGGAACGTTTCCGGGATTTTACGACCACGGGCAGGGCGACACCAACAATCGCGTTCATCCCTGGGTCGCGGATACGTGGAAGATTACGCCGAGTTTTACGCTCAACTACTCACTCGGCTATGACCTCGAGACCGGGCTGTTTTATTCAAATCTGAACCTTCCCCAGTATCTGGCGCCGATTCTCGAAGGGCAGACGGGCGGTGCGCCGTACGGCTTAGGCGCGACGCAGCCGGATTATCTGGATTTTTCGCCGATCGTGGGATTCGCGTGGGCGCTCGGCAAGGACAAAAAGACGGTGATTCGCGGCGGCGGCGGGTTGTACTGGGACACGCAGCCGATCTGGGAGCGTTTCCGCGAAGGCGCGGCGATCGGGCCGCTGGGCGATGGACGAACGACGCTCGCGGCGAGCGCGTTCACCAACAATCTCACCACTCCCGTTCTGAACCTGAGCGCGGGCGGCGCACAGATCCCGGAGGGCGCGGCTCTTCCGATCAACGCGCTGACCACGATGACCCTCGGCCAGTTCATGAGCATCGTGAACAGCGAGCTTCCCGGCCTTGAGGCCAAGCTGGCGCCGACGCCGCCCGCGAGCGGGCCTTACTCGGTGAGCGGAATCGACGTCGCCAAGCAGGGAATCGAGATTTATCCCTCGAAATTCCCGCTGGCGAGAAGTTACCAGACCTCGGCCGGCGTGCAGCGCGAGCTGCCGTGGGGCATGGTGGTTACGGCGGACTGGGCGCGCCGGCAGGGGGAAAACATCAACCTGGGCGAAGTGGATCTGAACCACTATTCGCAAACCGCGGACAAAGGGGAGGGCCCGGTGATTCCGGTTTGCCAGCCCTCGCAATATTACGTGGCGGGGCAGGAATGCTCCACCGGATCGATCACGATGTGGCTGCCGGAAGGGCGCTCGGTTTACGACGGGCTGCTGGTGAAATTACAGAAGCGCCTCTCGCACCGGGTGCAGTTCCAGGCGGCGTATGCCTATCAAAAGCTGTTGAGCGAAAGCGCGACCGTCGATCTGAACGATTATTTCGTAGGCTACGGGCCAGTGCTGCCGGCGCAGAATTTCAACATTGCGGGATCGGTGGCCCTGCCGTGGGGATTCCGCATCAGTCTGAATTCGTCCATGATCAGCCGCTCGCCGGTGATGCCGACCATGCCCGACATCGATTTCAACGGCTCGGGCAACACCAGCCCGCCGCTTTCCGCGCTCGACCCGAATCTTTCCTACAACTGCTTCAACGCGGGTTGCGGAAGCAAGGCGGCGCTGGCGTCCGCGGTCGCCTATTACAACACGAATTATGCCGGGAAGACGGCGTTGAACGGGACGGTGGCGCCAACCATCACGCTCCCGACAAGCTACGGGCTGGGCCAGCCGATCATCACGCAGGACATGCGCATCACCAAGGACTTCGCCTACAAGGAGCGCTATCATCTTCAGGTTCTGGGCGAGTTCTTCAACGTATTGAACGTCGCGAACCTGACCATCGGGAACTATGGGCTCGGCACGTCGGCCTTCGGGCAGGTCAGCTCGCGCGTGCAGCAGGTGTTCGGCTCGGGCGGTCCGCGAGCGATTCAAGTCGGCGCGCGATTCAGCTTCTGACCGGATTTTGTGGGACAGCCGGTCTCGCCGGCTGTCATGCGTGCGAGCGGCGCGCTTCGCGTCGAGGACGGTCACCAGCCGCGCGGCAAAGGCAGCCGGCAAGACCGGCTGTCCCACGCCGACGCCGGGCGGGGCCGCCAGCGAGCCGTGTCGATTAACATACGGTAGGGGACGCCCTGCCCAGCAAGCTGCTCGAATATCTCGACCGCGCCTCGAAGCTCGACGCCGAGTTCATCGTTTTCGACGACGGCTACCGCGGATGGACCTATCGCTATGCGGACGTCGCGCGGATGTCGTATGCGATACGCGCGAGGCTGCGCGCGGGCGGAATCGGCAAGGGCGATACGGCGATGATCTGGTCGGAGAGCCGGCCGGGGTGGGTCGCCGCGCTGTGGGCGTGCCTGGCGGACGGCGTGATCGTCGCGCCGGTGGATCCGCAATCCTCGCTCGCGCTGTTCGAGCGCATCGCCGGGAAAGCGGGGGCCAAGATCACGTTTTTGGGCGAGCGCGTCGCGCACGTCGAAAACGCGTGGCGCCTGGCGGAAATCGAGCAGGAACGCGGCGAGGCGCCGCCGGCCGTGAGCGTCGAAACCGACGATGTCGCGGAAGTCGTGTTCACCTCCGGGACCACCGCGGAGCCGAAAGGCGTGGTCATCACGCATCGCAATCTGCTGGCGAACCTGGAGCCGGTGGCGCGCGAAATCGCGAAGTATCAAAAATACGCGGGGCCGTTTCTGCCGCTTCGAATTTTGAATCTGCTGCCGCTCAGCCATCTGTTCGGACAATCGCTCGCGCTGTACCTGCCGCCGCTGATTCCGGCGTCGGTGGTGTTTTTATCGGGGACGGG
>JASHWA010000359.1 GCA_030044325.1 Bryobacteraceae bacterium | reverse complement strand
TTCCGGCCACCGGAACGTCCGGATCAGCCGCTTCCGCCGCCGCGCGACGTGAATCCGCGCACCGAGTATCCGCGGCCGTGGCTGGGCGGGACGTGGACGCTGCACGACATCGTCGATTACGAGATGATCGCGACCACGGCGCTGCTCGAAGCCGCGGCGGACCGGCGCGAGACGCTGCTCAAGGAGATTTACGACATTAACGCGTCGACCATCGATCAGGGGCGCAAGGGCGAGCTGGGATTCGGCGACAAGGATCACGCATACGCGGTGTTGATTCCGGTGGAGGGGCAGCATGACGAGAATGAAGTGGCGGAGCTGGTCGAGAAGTTGATGCTCGGAGGGGTGGAAGTTTCGCGCGCCGGGAACGATTTCACCGAAGATGGCGAGCATTACACGGCGGGAACCTACGTGATTCCGTTCACGCAGGTGTTTGCGCGGTATGCCAAGGACCTGCTCGAAAAGCAGACGTATCCGGAGGTGCGGCGCGCGCCGAATGCGCCGGCGGAGGCGCCCTACGATGTTTCGGCGTGGTCGTTGGGGATGCAGTTCGGAGTGAAGACGGTGTTCGCGCGGACGGCGCTTCCGGCGAATTTGAAATTGACGGCCGTGGCAAGCAAGCCGGCGTTTGTTCTGGAGGCGGAAAAATCGGGATCGACGTGGACGTTCCCCTACACGGGCGCGGAAAGCGCGGTGGTGGTGAACCGGCTGCTCAAAGGCGGCGCGAAGGTGAGCATTTCGAAACCGGCGATGCCCGGCGCGGCGGCGATGGTGGAGGTGAGCGCGAAACCGGAGGCGTGGACGCGCGCGGTGGCGGGGTTCGAAGTGACGATGAGGAACGCGGCTGGCGCAGCGCGCGAACTGGGAACATCGATGCGTGCGCCGCGGGTGGGCTTATATCAGTCCTATACGGCGAACATGGACGAGGGATGGACGCGCTGGATTCTGGAGCGCTATGAATTCGCGTACACGACGCTGCACAACAGCGATATTCAGGCGGGAAATCTGCGGGCGCGGTTCGACGCGATCATTCTGCCGGATCAGCGGGAGCGCGACATCATCGACGGCAACACTTTCGCGACCACGGTTCCGGAATTCAAGGGCGGCCTGGGAGACAACGGCGTCGATGCGCTGCGCGAGTTCGTGAATCATGGAGGAACGCTGGTCGCGCTGGGGGAGGCGTCGAATCTGCTGGTGGATAAATGGCCGCTGCCGGTGAAGGAACTGAAGCGTACGCTCACGCGCGAGCAGCATTATGCGCCGGGAACGATCGTGAATCTGCAAGTGGACACGACGCACCCGATGGGGCTGGGATCGGCAGCCAACACCTACGGGTTTTACATCAATTCGCCGTTTTTCCAGTTGACGGAAGGGTTTTCGTCGCAGAAGGTGAGCGTGGTGGCGCGGTATCCCAATAGCGGAGTGAACGCGTCGGGATGGCTTCGCGGGGAAGACTTCATGCTGGGGCGCGCGGCGGTGGTGGCGGTGGAGACGAATCCGGGCAAAATTGTTTTATTCGGAATCCGCCCACAGCATCGCGCGCAGACGCACGCGACGCTGCCGCTGCTGTTCAATGCGCTGTACTGGTCGGCGGAGGGGGATTTGACGGCGCAGCAGTGATTCATTCGGCGGTTAATGAACGTCAATGAGCATGAATCCCATTCACGTTCATTTACGTTCATTGGCGGCCAGTTCTATTCGTACTTGAGCGCGATGGCGGGGTCGATTTTGGCTGCTCGTCGTGCGGGGCTCAGCACGGCGGCGATTCCGGCGGCGAGAACGATGCTGGCCGCGGCGGCGAAGGTCAACGGGTCGCGGGTGCTCAAGCTGATCGGGAGAATCCGGCCGAGCGGTTGCATCGCGAAAAACGCGACTGCGATTCCGATCGCGATTCCGATCGCGATGACCCGAACGGCATCGCGGAGCACCAGCCGCAGCACGTTTGCGCGCGATGCGCCGAGCGCCATGCGGATGCCGATTTCCGGGGTCCGGCGCGCGACGGTGAAGGCGATGACGCCGTACAATCCCACCAGCGCGAGAATCAGGCCGAGCGCGCTCAGCGCGGCGAGCAGTTGCGCGCCGACCCGCGTGGGCCAGGTGGCGATCGAAAGGTTGTCGCGCAGGGTTTCGACGATGACTCCGGCGCCGGGATCGAGATCGTGCAGCGCGCGGCGCACGCTGCCGACGAACGCTTCGGGATTTCCGTCGACTCGCACCAGCAGGCGAGGGCTCGAAAAACCGGCGAGATAAATCAGCGGCTGAGGATTCTCGCCGAGAGTGCGAACCTTGGAATCGGCCGCGACGCCCACGATTTCGAGCTGCTGTTCACGCCCGTTGCGCGCGGTGAAGATGACGCGCTTGCCAATGGCGTCGCCCGCAAAAAACTGCCTGGCCAGGGTCTGGTTCGCGATCGCGGGAGCGGGTTTGCGGGTTTCGTCCTGCAAATTGAACTCGCGTCCGCCCAGGCGAATGTCGAGCGTCTTGAAATAATCCGGCCCGATGAAATAGGCGTTCACGGGATGGGTGTCGGAAACGGGCGCACCCTCGGCGCGAACCTGCATGACGGGCGTTTCGGGATTGAGCGGCGCAAAGGCCGCGCCGGATACGGCGGCGACACCGGGGATGGATCGCACGCGATCCTCCATGCGGCGGCGATACGCATCGGAAACGCCGCCCATCGCGTCGGCGTCTTTGGCGGGCGCGACGTCGGCGAAGATGGTGTGATCGAGATCGAACCCGGGATGGACCGCGGCGAGCGTCACGATGGCGCGGCCGAACAGAAGCGCGGCGGCCATCAGGACGAAAGACAGCGCGACCTGCGCCGCGACCAGGGCGTTGCGCGCGTTCATGCGGCCGAAGGCGGCGGAGGCGAGTTTCATCGATGCGACCAGATCGGTTTGCGAGGCGCGGAGGGCGGGGAACAGCGCGCACAGCGGGATGGCGAGCACGGTCACCGCGAGCGAATAGAGGAGCAGGCGGGTGTCGGGCGCGAAGCTGAACTCGAACGGAGTGGCCATGGGAACGCGGACCTGGCTCAGCAGGTGCGTGAGCCAGAAGTTCATCAGCAGTCCGAGCGCGGCCCCGCAGAAAGCGAGCAGGAAACCTTCGGCGAGAAACTGCGCGATCAATCGCGAACGGCTTGCGCCGAGGGCGGCGCGGACCGCGATTTCACGCTGCCGCGACGCGCCTCGCGCGATCAGCAAGCCGGAAACGTTGGCGCAGGCGATCATGAGCACCAGCGTCACCACCAGCGCCAGAAGCGAATAGAACGTGAGGAAATTGCGGCCGTCGATGGGGTCGTCGAACATGCGCTGAATGCCGCCAATGGCTTCGATGTGCGTGATATCGTCGAGATCCTTGGAGATGGCGGGGAAATCGCGCTGCAAGCGGCGCTGCTGGACTTCAAGCGCGGTGCGCACCTGGGCGCGCGATGCGCCGTCGGGCATGCGGCCGATCAGTTTTCCGAACATCAACTGATCGCGCGCATCGATTCCGGGGAGAATCGCGGCGTTGGCGGGAACGTACACTTCGGGCGCGATGGCGAGTCCCATGGCGGAGCGGTAATCGGGCGGGAGCACGCCAATGACGGTGAAGCGGTGATCGTTCAAATCGAGCACGCGGCCGAGGATGTTCGCATCCCCGCCCAGGGCGCGATGCCAGAGTCCGTCGCTGATCAGCACGGGAAACGCGTTCGCGTCGGCATCGGAATATCTTCGGCCGAGAGCCGGCGAGACGCCCAGCGTTTCAAAAAAATTCGGGCTGGTGATCATGACGAAGACGCGCTCGGTCGAAGAAGTTTCGCGCAGGTTCCAGTTGGCGAGGCCGTACAGCGCGAGGCTCTTGAAGACGCCGGACCGGGCGAGGTCGCGATAGTTGGGATAGGAGATCCCGAAGGCGCCGACGCGCAGCAGGCGTTCGGGGTGAAACGCGGTGACGTCGTGCAGAAGGAGTTCGTCGATCACGCGGTAAATAGTGGTGTTCGCGCCGATGCCGAGGGCGAGCGAAAGGACCGCGATGGCGGCGAACACGGGCGAGGCGAGCAGCGTTCGGAACGCGTAGCGGACATCCTTGAGGAACGTCATGATTCCTGTTTAGACGGCGCGTTTCGAAAAATGTTTCCGGGTGTGAAATGAACCGAGGGCTGGCCGCTCCCTCTGGTCGCGGTTCGTTGGGGCGAGGCACGCAAAAGTGCGTGCGGCACACGCGCTAGTTTCCGCCGGTGGCGCGGAGCTGTTCGGGGTCGGAGGAGGCCGCCGCGAGCTCGGCCAGGCGGCTGTGGAGCGTGCGCACGCTCATGCCGAGCAGCTCGGCGGCGCGGCGCTTGTTGTTCTTGGTCTGCTTGAGCGTGAGCTGGATGTACGCCTTTTCGATCTCGCGCAGCGGCTTTCCGGCCTCGACGGTGAGGGAATGGCGCTCTTCGAGTCCGGCGGCCGGCGCGGGCTGCTCGGAAGGAACGTGGAAAGTCGGCGGAAGATGCACGGGCAGGATGGTTCCTTCGCGCGCCATGATCAGGCTGCGCTCCAGCACGTTGCGCAATTCGCGAATATTTCCGGGCCACTGATGGCTGACCAGGCGCGCCATCACCTCGGGGTGAAGATCGGCCACGCGGCAGTCGTGTTTCTCATTCAGCTCGCGAATGAGCGCCTGCACCAGCGTAGGAATGTCCTCTTTGCGCTGGCGCAGCGGAGGCAGATCGATATGGAAGACGTTGAGGCGGTAATACAGATCCTCG
>JASHWA010000358.1 GCA_030044325.1 Bryobacteraceae bacterium | reverse complement strand
CCTGGTCGCGCCCGGCGATCCGGTGGAAGCCGGCCAGGGCCTGGTTGTCGTCGAGGCGATGAAGATGCAGAATGAGATGAAATCGCCCAAAGCCGGCCGCGTGATCGAAGTGAAAACCCGCGCCGAAGCGACCGTCGCCGCGGGAGAAGTGCTGATGGTGATCGAGTAATGGCGGATCCCAACTGCCCGCGTTGCGGAGGAACCGGCTGGAAAATCGTCGAGCGCGAGGGCCTGTCAGGCGCCGCGCGGTGCGAATGTAGTGCGTCAAACCGGAGTGAAGCGCTGATCGAAAGCGCTAAGATCCCGCCGAATTATGAGCGCGCATCGCTTGAAAATTTCGCGGTCCCGCAGGACAATCCCATCGCTCGCGACGGTCTCGGCCACGCGCTGCGCCAGGCCCGCGGCTTCGCGCGCGAATTTCCGGTGGTCGAGCCCCCGGGCCTGATTCTGATCGGCGATCCGGGAACGGGCAAGACGCACCTGGCCGTCGGAGTGATGAAAGCCCTGCTCCAAAAGGGCCACGAGTGCGTGTTCTTCGATTATCAAAACCTGCTGGACCGCATTCGCTCGAGCTATGACGCAAGTTCCGGCACCACCGACCGCGAAGCGTACCGCACCGCCCTCGACGCCGACGTGCTGGTGCTCGACGATCTCGGCGCGCATCGCGTTACTGAGTGGGTGGAAGATATCGTAACGTCGATCATCACGTATCGCTGCAATCAGAGAAAACCGCTGATCGCGACGACAAATCTTCCCGATCCCGAAATCACGGGCAAAGTCGTCGACTACACGGGCGCGGGCGGAGTCGCGGTGTATAAGAAGACGCTGGCCGAATCGATCGGAACGCGAGCGCGGTCGCGGCTGTTTGAAATGTGCAAAGTGATTCGCATGCCCGCAACCGAGGATTACCGCGTCAAGCACGCCCGCTGACGTCAGGTCCTTGTGGGACAGATGGTCGATTTTTGCCGGCCGACTGGCCGCTTCAAGCAAGACCGTGCACACCGGGCCGCGGCAGCCATGCCGCGGGTACTCCTAGCATTCCGACTGTAACGTCAGCGCGTAACCGCTAAAATCAAAGTATATGCGTATTCTGGTCGTCGAAGACGAAAAACGGATCGCGGATTTTCTTTCGCGAGGCCTTGAAAGCGCCGGTTACGCCGTGGATGTCGCCGGCGCCGGCGGCCAGGCGGTCGATATGGTCCACGCCACCGAGTACGATCTCATCATTCTCGACCTCGGCCTTCCCGATATCGACGGCCTCAGCGTCCTTCAGAAAATCCGCAATCGAAAAACCAGTCCGCCCGTGCTCATCCTCAGCGCCCGCGACCAGGTGGACGATCGCGTCAAGGGCCTGGAAGGCGGAGCGGACGACTATCTTGTAAAACCGTTCGCCTTCGTCGAGCTGCTCGCGCGGGTCCGCGTTCTTCTGCGCCGCGGCCAGCCGACGCCGGAACGCCTGCAAGTGGGCGAGCTTTCGCTCGATTGCATCCGCCGCAAAGTCACCCGCGCCGGTGAAAACATCGAGCTCGCGCCCAAAGAGTTCAGCATCCTCGAATACCTGATGCGCAATCGCGGCCGGCCGCTTTCGCGCACCATGATCGTCGAACACGTCTGGGACATGGACTACGACGGTCTCACCAACATCGTCGATGTCTACATCCGCCATCTGCGCAGCAAAATTGACGATAAGTGGCCGCTCAAAATGATCCAGACGGTGCGCGGCATCGGATACATGCTCGATATCCCCGAAAAAGCGGGTGAGAAAACAGCATAATGGAAACGGTGGAAAAAGGGGACAGACTACTCTGTCCCCAGACCCTAAGGATCGAAACCGTGTGGAGCGGTGGGCGTGGACAGAGCGGTCTGTCCCCTTTCTCCGCCCTCCTATAAAAAATGGCGCGATTCACACGAGTCTTCGGCGTCCGCAAGCTGCCCGTGCAGAAGATGCGCGGCCTGCGCGTCCGCCTTACGCTCAGCTTCGTGCTGTTTTTCTCCATCCTGATGGTCGCCATCGGACTGTTCTATCGCAAGACGCTCGAATACGACATGGAAGCCGACATGCGCGCCGCGCTTGAAGAGGAATGGGGCGCGGCAAAAGGCTACCTGCGCATCGAGAACCAGCAGCCCATCTGGGTCGCCGACCGCACGGACCCGGAAGAAAACTTCATCGTCGCCCGCCTCCGCCACATCGACCTGGTGGCCGACGCCAACGGCGAGGTGCTCGAAGTTTCCGATACCTACAGATCCATCGGCATCGACTCGCGCGATGAAATTCGCCGCATTTTATCCTTGAGCGAGCCGTCGGAAATTCACAAACGCTGGGATTCGGAAGGCGTGGCGTACCTGATTAAAGCGGGCCGAACTCTGGATGACAAGGGACGGCCGTATTTTTTCGCCATCGGACGCTCGCTCGAATCCGTGCAGAGCACGGTGCACGATTTCACGCGCCTCTATTTCGCCGTATTGCCCGGATTGATCATCCTTTCCGGCGGCCTCGGATGGCTGCTCGCGGGACGCGCCATCCGGCCGGTAAACGACGTCGCCCAGGCCGCTCAGGCCATCACCGGCTCCAATCTTTCGCTGCAAATTCCGCTGCGCGGCGCCGGCGACGAGCTCGACCACCTCATCGACAGCTTCAATCGCATGACCGCACGCCTGGACGAAAGCTTCGAGCAGACCCGCCGCTTTTCCACCGACGTTTCGCATGAGCTGCGCACTCCGCTCACCGCCATCCGCGGCCAGCTCGAAGTGGGGCTGCTCACCGCGCAGACGCCCGAGCAGTATCGCGAAGCGATGCTCAACGCGCTTGAGGACGTCGAAAAATTGTCCAGCATCGTGCGCGCCCTGCTGCTGCTTTCGCAGGCCGAATCGGGCCAGCTGGTGTTGCAGAAAACGCCGCTCGACCTCGCCGCCATGGCCGAAGATGTCGCCGATCAGTTCCAGATTCCCGCCGAGGAAAAACACGTCGCGCTTTCGACCGAGGTCCGCTCCGGCGCGCTGATCTCCGGCGATCACACCCAGATCGAGCGCCTGCTCTCCAATCTTTTATCCAACGCCATCAAGTACACGCCGGCCGGAGGCACCGTTCGCGTCCGGGTCGATCTGGCGGATTCGTCCGGTTGGGCGCGGCTGGCCGTCGAAGACACCGGCGTCGGAATTCCCGCCGAGAATCTCCCCCGCATCTTCGACCGTTTTTATCGCGTGCGCAGCGCCGACACGAGCGTGGTTCCCGGATTGGGCCTGGGCCTCAGCTTCGTCGCGTGGATCGTCCAGGTGCACGGCGGACGCATCGAAGTCGCCAGCACGCCGGGCGAGGGTACCCGTTTCACCGTGCTGCTGCCCCTCGCCGAATCCGCCGGCGACCCCGCCGCGCGCGAGCGCGAGCCCGCCCTGCATCTCGAAGACGGCGAGCTTCCCCTATCCACCTAGGAGCTCGGATCCGACCATCCGCCGCAGGCCGGCTCCATCATCGCGTCGAAACGATCTTCGAATCCGCCTGGAACTTCCGGTAGCGCGTCCAGGTGATCTCCTGCTGCTCGGATAATTTCTTCAGCAGCGCGATCCGTCCCGATCCCCTCAGCACTTCCCTGCTCGGCAGCCAGATTTCGTCGTTCACCCGTGTCTGCTCGAACTCGAGTGTCGCCCCCGGATTCAACCGCGCCACCAGCCATCCCGCCGCGATGGTCCCCCGCGTCTTCGCCTCGATGCGCACCCACTGGAATTCACTCTGGTCGATCCACATCCGTCCTTCGATCTTAGAAAACGCTTTCGCGTCGCCATGTTTCGCGCGATATCCGGGCTTGGGCGTCGCCGCGATCACCCACGTCTGCCTGCCGTCGATTTTTTCCGAGCCTTCCAGCTTGAAATCGAACGCGTCCGGAATTTCGCGCAGAAACTCGCGATCCTTCTCGCGCTGCTTCATGTATTCCGCCAGGCGCCGTTCGCGCGCTTCAGGCGTCGCGCGTTCGAGCTTCGCGGTCGTTTGGTCGATCTTTTTCTGCTCGCGGCGCTGTTCCTCCGCCGAAATCGGCTTTCCGTCCCGCTCCAGCGTTCTCCGGTACGGCTCGCCATAAAGAATCGTCGTTTCCCACGCTTCGGCTTCGGTCGATTTCACGTTCCCCGACGCATCCAGCCGCTGCGTGGTCGCGCGCGCGATCCAAGTGTAATCCTTCATGCGCATCCAGTTCTGCTGGTCGAGCTCGATCGATTTCCGCACGATCGCCGCCGGGTCGGGGCCCGCGCCCATCGCCGTCGCCACGACCGCGAAGACCATCATCACGCGCATCTATAACCATTGTATTGGCGCGCTACGCTTTTTCGCTATCGTGGAAATATGAGTCTCTCCCGTTTGCGCATCCGCTGCGCGACTCTTTTTGCGCCCGCGATTCTGGCTGCTTCCTTCTGCGCCGCCCAGGATCCTAGACCCTCCACCGCGCCCGCCGCGAAGGAAACTTCAGACAAGGACAAGGAACCGCCGCTTCCCGCCGACGCACATGTCTCGCAGAGCATGCAGCTCGACGGCAAAACGCTTTCCTACACGGTCACCGTGGGGACTCTGCCGGTCTATCACGAAGATAAAAAAATCGGCGAGGTGGTCTACACCGCCTACACCGTCGAAGGAAAGGATCGCGCCGTCACTTTCGCGCTGAACGGCGGTCCCGGCGCGTCCTCGGTGTATCTGAATTTCGGCGCCATCGGACCCAAGCACGTCAAGTTCGGCGATCAGGGCGACAGCCCCTCCGATCCCGCCACGCTCGCCGACAATCCCGGAACCTGGCTCGATTTCACCGATCTGGTCTTCGTCGATCCCATCGGCACCGGCTACAGCCGCTCGCTGGTTTCATCGGAGGAGACCAAAAAGCAGTTCTACGAAACCGACAACGATATTCACTATCTTTCGCGCGTCATTTACGATTGGCTGGTGAAGAACGGCCGCATGACGTCGCGAAAGTACCTCGCCGGCGAAAGCTACGGTGGTTACCGCGGCCCGCGCGTCACGCACTATTTGCAATCCCAGTTGGGCGTCGCCATGAACGGAGTGGTGCTCGTTTCGCCCTATCTGAACCCCACGCTCGGCGACAATCAGGATGTTTCGCCTGTTCCGTGGATGCTGACGCTGCCCTCCATCACCGCGGCGCACCTGGAGCGAATCCACAAGCTCACTCCCGAAGCCATGGCGCAGGTGATCGCCTACACGCGCGGCGAATACGCCACCGACCTGATGAAAGGCCGCTCCGATCCGGAGGCAACCTCGCGCCTGGTGAAAAAAGTGACCGAGCTGACCGGCCTCGACGAGCAGTTCGTCCAGCGCTCCGGCGGGCGTCTCGAAACCGGCGCATATCTTCGCGAGGAATTTCGCGAACAGGGCAAAATCGGCAGCGTCTACGATTCCAACGTCACCTCGTTCGATCCGTTCCCCTTCGCGCCGGAGCAGCGTTCCCAGGACCCGCTGCTTGAAAGCATCATCGCGCCCACCACCACCGCCATGGTCAACTTCGTCACCCAGGTGGTCGGCTGGAAAACCGATGCGCGCTACAACGCGCTCAGCTTCGAGGTGAATTCCGACTGGGACCGCGACAGCGAATCGCTCCGCTCCGGCGCGGTCAGCGATCTGCGCCAGGCCGTCGCCGCCGATCCCAAGCTCCGCGTCATCATCGCGCACGGCTGGAACGATCTTTCCTGCCCCTTCATGGGCTCGGTTCTGACCGTCGACCAGATGCCGCCCATGGGCGACCCCACGCGCGTCTCGGTCCACGAATATTTCGGCGGCCACATGTTCTACACGCGCCCCGACAGCCAGGCCGCGCTGCGCAAAGACGTCCGCGAAATGTTCGCCAGGCATTAGGCTCGCCGTCTGGCGTGTCCGCGCTTCCGCCCCGCCGCCGGTTATCATAAGCGCATGAGCGAAACCGAACGCATTCGCGATCTTTTGTATTACACCTACAAAGGCCCCTGCTGGCACGGTCCCGCGCTGGCGCAGAATCTTGACGGAGTCACCGCCGAACAGGCCGCTGAGCGCCCCATCGGCGAAGGCCACTCGATCTGGGAACTGGTCCAGCACGCGACCGCGTGGGTCAACGAAGTGATCCGCACGCTCGACGGCGAAAACTTCGCCGTGCTTCCCGCCGAACAGGATTGGCCGGCGATTTCCGCGCAGGACGACGCCGCCTGGGAAAGCGCCAAGGCGATTCTTGAAAGCTCCATGGACGCGCTGTGCGACGCCGTGGTCGAGCTCCCCGATGAAAAGCTGGACGAGCTGGTGCCCGGCCAGGACGATTTCAGCTACTTCTGGATGCTGAACGGCGTGGTGCATCACAACACCTATCACTCCGGTCAGATCGGCATCCTGCGCAAGGCGTTC
>JASHWA010000040.1 GCA_030044325.1 Bryobacteraceae bacterium | reverse complement strand
GTCTGTGGGATATCACCGTCGACGGGACCAATTACAACGTCGGGACACTACTCAACACCGAATATCAGGACGGCGTGGGCGCGCCGGGGACGCTGAGCATCGCGTCCGACGGCGCGGTGTGGACGCCGGCGCCACAGCCGGACTGCTCGAACGTCACCACCTCGGTCGCTGTTCCGATCCGTCCGCTGCTCTCCAACGAACAGTTCGTCGAGGATCTCCTGCCGGGAGCGTGGGAAGTGGAACGCACCGACTTGGTGGCGCAGCAGAACGCTGCGGGGAACGTGTTCACCACGGCGGACCGGGCCACGCTCCAGCAGATCCTGTCTCTGCTCCAGCAGTTGGTGAACAAGCAGTAGCGCTCAAGGCCCTGGCTGACCCCCGCGCAGAGGGCTTGTGGCGGGACTAACCAGGGTCAAACCGAGGTAGTGTTTTTGAACCGCTCTGTCGAAAATTCAGCGCTAACCCCCGCCGTGACCGGCGGGGCTTTAGCCGTGCGGAAAGCCCTGCCCGTAAGGGCGGGGGTCGATTTTCGTGCGGATGCGTGCGCCGACGCCCCTGGACACTCCCTCCACATGTCAGGCACTACCCAAACCGAGGAGAACCGCGTTGTGGTGATATCCTTTCTTAAAGGTGCGAAGACCGCGTTCGATTGTTGTCCGGCTGGGATTTTTTGCCGCCGGTTCGCTCCTGTACGGCCAATCGGCTGCTCCGGCGAATCCTGTCACATTCGCCAAGGACGTTGCGCCGATTTTTCGCGACAAGTGCGAGACCTGCCATCGTCCCAACCAGGGCGCTCCGATGAATCTCCAGACCTATCAGGAGGTGCGGCCGTGGGCGCGCGATATCAAGGAGCGCGTGGCGACGCGCAACATGCCGCCGTGGCATCTTGATAAAACCATTGGAATTCAGACGTACGAGAACGATCGTTCTCTTTCGGAAAAGCAGATCCGCACAATCGTCGAATGGGTGAATGAAGGGGCGCCGTTCGGCGACAAGAAGGACCTTCCGCCTCCGAAGTCGTGGCCCGACGATTCCGGCTGGCAGTACGCGCGCGTGATCGGAAAACAGCCGGATATTATCGTCACCTCCGCGCCGCTGACCATTCCGGCAGTCGGGCAGGATCAGTGGTGGAAACCGATTTCCGACGTTCCGGTGATGGAAGAACGCTGGGTTCGCGCAGTGGAGATGAGGCCGGCGACACTTGCGGGTCGCAAGGTCACGCATCACGCGGTCACCATGCTGGTGCAGTACGAACCCGGCAATCCGGACAGCGTGGCCGGTGGCGACGAGGGATTGCTGATGGAATGGTCGATCGGCAAGAGCTACGACGCGTATCGGGCAGACGCGGGAAAGCTGCTGCTTCCCGGCGCCAAGATTCGCTGGGACATCCATTACCATTCGGTGGGCGAACAGATCACGGATCATCTGGAACTGGGGATTTATCTTTATCCCAAGGGCGTGAAGCCGAAGCATCGCACCCGGCTGTCGTCGCCTCTGGCGATGTATTCGAAAGACGATCTGGATATTCCGCCCAATACGATCACGGCGACGCAGGGGTTCACGCGGCTGCGGTCGGCGGCGCGGATCGAAAATTTCCAGCCGCACATGCATCTTCGCGGGAAGGCCATGGCGATGCAGGCCATTCTGCCCGATGGAACCACGGAAATGCTCAGCTACGTGGACCGGTTCGATTTTCAATGGATGAACAATTACATCTACACGGACGAATCGGCGCCGGTGCTTCCGAAAGGCACGATTCTGCGAATCACGGCGTGGTACGACAACACGGCGGCGAACAAATACAATCCCGATCCGACCCAATGGGTCGGCTACGGCGACCGCACCATCGACGAAATGGGCGAGGCGTTCGTCAATATCACCAACATCAGCGATGAAGAGTACGCGGAGTGGCTGGCGAAGCATCCGCGCGCGGGGTCGCATGGGGCGAATTGAAGTGAAATTTCTGCTCGTGATCGCGCTGGTGCTTCCCGCGGCCGCGCAGTTCAAATTCAAACAGGTGCCGGTCACCCGGCCGCAGGAATCGGGCCAGAGCGTGACGCCGTCGTATGAAGGTTGGTGGCGGAACGCGGACGGCAGCTACAATCTGCTGTTCGGCTATCTCAACCGCAATACGAAAGAGACGCTGGATATTCCGATGGGAGCGGAGAATCATTTCGACCCCGGTCCCGCGGATCGGGGCCAGCCGACGCATTTTGTTCCGCGGCGGCAAAAGGGCGTTTTTACGGTGACCGTACCCAAGGATTTTGGCGACAAGCAACTGACCTGGACGCTGGTGTCGAACGGGCACAAAATTTCGATACCGGGCCATCTCGGCGCGCAGTGGGTCATCAATCCGGTCTCGGAGATCGGAGTCGGAAACACGCCGCCGACGATCAGCTTCGATGAAAAAGGACCCTCGGCACAGGGTCCCAAGCCGCTGATTGTGGAGCGCACGGTGAAAGCGGGCGAGCCTTTGAGCCTGGACGTTTTCGCAGCGGATGACGACAAGAGCCTGGGGATGGAGGTGCTGCGCGTGGTGCTTGAAGTCGCGCTGGATGCGCAAACGGGCAACGCGCAGGCCGCGCGATTATCGGAGGCGCTCAAGGCGGAGGGTGCGGAGGAGAAAGCGGTGGCGACTCCGCAGCTTTTGGAGATCGCGCACGCGGTGGGGATGGACGATAAGACCATCGCGATCTATAAAGGCGGGCCGAGCGTCACGCTCACCTGGCAGAAATACCGCGGCGCGGGCGAGGTGAGCTTCGATAATCCGCAGCCGGCCGTCGAAGAGACTCCGTCGAGCGAAATTCCGGTGAAAAGCGTGTTCAACGGAAAAGGGACGGTCAGGGCGACCTTCAGCGCGCCGGGCGAGTACGTTCTGCGCGTGATCGCCGGCGACGCCTCGGGTCCCAACGGCGGCGATTTCCTGTGCTGCTGGACCAACGGCGAAGTGAAAGTCACAGTCAAGTAGGTTCCATCGACCTTCGGTCTGCATGCGGTGGGACGGTGGCCCACTTGGTTTCGAGGCGCGCCCTTCTGTATCTGAGCTGTTGCCGCGCCGTCACCCTCCTGTAACAAAATCCGTATAGTGTATGGAGTAAATTGCTTCAAGCGAGAGCTTCAGAATCAATCTGTGCCTTTCGGCGGCAATCCGCAGGAAAGGCGCTTCAAAAATCTCTGGAGGGTGGTGTCAGGTGATAAAGTTTTCCGAGATGAAACTTGCGTGTTTGGGGTTACTGGTGGTTTTTTTGAGTTCCGCTTCGGTTGCGCAGGAAACTCAGGGAGCGATTACCGGGACGGTCAAAGACTCAAGCGGCGCCGCGGTGCCGGATGCGACGGTGAAGGCGGTTAGCGCGGCCACAAATCTCGAGGTCACGGAACACACCGACAGCAATGGGTCCTACCTCGCGCCGAATCTTCCCGCGGGCTTGTACCGGGTGACGTTCAGCAAACAAGGTTTTGAGACCGAAACGCATACGGAAATTCTGGTGAACGGCGGGCGAACGACCACCGTGGACGGCAGTCTCAAGGTCGGTCAGGTTTCGACCACGGTGGAGGTAACGTCGACGCCGCTGATGAATCAAGTCGACACGACGAACGGTTACGTCGTGGATCAATTGACGATTCAGGACACGCCGCTCGGCACCGGGAGTTTTACGCAGCTGGCGATTTTGTCGCCGGGGGTGCACGCGGATTTTCTGGGCGGCGGCGGCTCCAATGCGGGCCTGGGAAATACGGCGATCGTGGCCAACGGGCAGCGGCAGACAAGCAATGCGTTTTCGCTGAACGGCGTGGACACTACCAATTTGTTCAATGGAAATTCGACCAGCCAGGTGGGCGAGAACCGGTTCATTCTGAACACCGGCGAGAATTTCGGGCTAGGCGGGACGGCGCAGACCAGCACGTCGGTATATGGCGCGATCGGCCAGGCGCTGCCGACGCCGGCTCCGGAAACAATTCAGGAGATCGCGGTGAACGCGTCCATGTACGACGCGTCGCAGGGGGCGCACAGCGGGGCGCACATCGACGTGGTGACCAAGTCCGGCACCAATGTGATTCACGGCGAGGTGTACGAGCATTTTCAGAACAGCGACTTCAATGCGGCCCC
>JASHWA010000357.1 GCA_030044325.1 Bryobacteraceae bacterium | reverse complement strand
GGGAAGGCGCCAAACCAGGGCTGTACGCGCTCGATCTGGCGACTGGAGCGTCCGTCTGGTCGGCGCCGGCACCCCAGGGAGTCAAAGGAAATCCGGCGCAATCGGCCGCGGTCACCGTGATTCCCGGAGCCGTGTTTTCGGGCGCGCTGAACGGCCATTTCCGCGCTTATTCCACCATCGATGGCTCCATTCTGTGGGATTTCGACACCAATCGGCCGTTCGAAACGGTGAACGGCGTTCAGGCCAAGGGAGGATCGATCGATTCGGCCGGCCCGGTGATCGCGCACGGAATGGTGTTCACCAACTCCGGTTACGGGATGTTCGGCGGAACGGCGGGCAATGTTCTGCTGGCGTTCTCGATCGACGGTCAGTAAGGAAGCCGCCCAGTGACAATTCAAGAGTTGCGCTCGCGCGCCGGCGAAGAGATCGCCGTGAGCCCGTGGCACACCGTCACGCAGGAGCAGATCGACCGTTTCGCCGAAGTCACCGGCGACAATCAATGGATCCACATCGACGCCGAGCGCGCGCGCCGCGAGTCGCCCTACGGCGCGCCGATCGCCCACGGGTTTCTGACCGTGTCGATGCTGAGCGGCATGGCGCAGGAATGCGTGAAGATCACCGATCCCGCCAAGATGCGCATCAATTACGGATTTAATCGCCTGCGTTTCACCGGAGCCGTCCCCGCCGGCAGCCGCATTCGCACGCACTTCACCTTAAATTCGCTTAAGGACGTCGAAGGCGGCGTGGAAATCGCCTGGGGCGTAGTAGTCGAAGTAGAGGGCCGCGAAAAACCCGCGCTCGTGGCCGAGTGGCTGGGCCGCACGTATCTTTGAATTCGTGGCGCACAGCGGCGGATCTTCAAATCCGCCTCTTCTTTCCATCTGCAATGTTCGACGATGGAAATCGTCCGGACGGTCACTTATTCACTTCTTCGCCGGACCATACAAAATCCGCCCCGGCCGCGCCTTCGTCACTCGATCGTTCTCCACAACCACCTGCCCATTCACCAGCACCCACTTATATCCGACCGCGTACTGATGCGGTTTCTCATACGTCGCCAGATCCTCCACCTTCGCCGCATCGAACACCGCGATATCGGCCTTCATTCCCGGCCGGATCAGCCCGCGATCGAACAGCTTCAGCCGCTCGGCCGGCAATCCGGACATCTTATGAATCGCGTCCTCAAGCGTGATCACGTGTTTTTCGCGAACGTAGCGAGCCAGCACCCGTGTGAACGTCCCGTAGCTGCGCGGATGCGGCGCACCCACGCCGAACTGGGGGATTTCCCCGTCCGACGCGACCATGGTGAACGGATATTTCATGATCCGCTCGACGTCCTCTTCGCTAATCGCATGAAAAATTCCCTGGCAGCCTCCAGAATGCTGAATTTCGAGCTCCGTCTCCGCCGCATTCTCGAAATTCACCTCGCGCCCGCGCATCTTGGTGATCTCGGCGAGATTCTTGCCGTCGAGCGAATGGTCCCACGAGCAGTTCGCCATTACCACGTTAGCCGGATCTCCGCCGCCGCGATCGAACTCGATGCGTTGAATCACCTCCGTTTTGATCTTCGCGCGAGTCGCCGGCGCGTCCAGCCGCTCGACTAACGCCTTTTGCCCGCCCTCCTGCGCCCATTGCGGGATCAGGCTCGCCGTGCCCGTGCTCGACGCCGTATAAGGATACTGATCGATGGTCACGTCAACGCCGCGCGCGCGCGCTTCTTCCACCAGCTTGATCGTCTCGATGCTTTTGCCCCAGTTCTGCTTGCCGATGATCTTATGATGGGTGATCTGCGTGGGCATATGACCGTCTTCGCCGATCCGGATGGTCTCGCGCACGCTATCGAGCACCCCAGCCGCCTCGTCCCGCATGTGCGAATGGTGCATCCCTCCCATCTCCCCCGCGACCTTTTCCACCTCGATCACCTCTTCGGTCGAGCTGTAATTGCCTGGGACGTAGAACAGGCCGGTGGTGATGCCGAACGCTCCGTCGAGCATCGCCTGCCGCGCAATCTGCCGCATCTTTTCGATCTCTTCCGGAGTCGCCGGCCGGTTCACCAGGCCCATCACCGCCTGCCGGATACTCCCCTGCCCGGCAAAAGTTCCAAAATTGGGAGCGATATGCGCCGCCCCTACCTTTTCTAAGAACGGTGCGATCGGAAGCGGCGAACTTCCGTCGGGACCCTCCATCAGCGTCGTCACGCCTTGGCGAATGTAATTAGTCGCCGCCGGATCGAGGAATATTCCTCGCCGCGCATGGGTATGGATATCGATGAACCCCGGCGCGACCACCATCCCTTTGGCGTCCAGGCGTTGTCCCGCGGTCGCGCCGCTCAGATTCCCGATCGCCGCGATCGAATCCCCTTTGATCCCCACGTCGCCGTAGTACCAGGGATTGCCCGCGCCGTCGACAATCCGACCGCCCGCGATCACGATGTCGAAATTCTGCGCGAAAACAGGACTAAGAAGAACAGCCGAGGTCAGCAGTGCGAAGCGCATGCTGCCATTTTGACACGGCTACTGTGACAGAACAGCACGAATTTTTTAAGCGTCAGGCGTGCGCCGGCGTTCCTCGGTCGGCTTCGGCGATGAAGAGAGCATCTCGAAGAACAGGGAAACGATCAACAATCCGGCGATCGCGGCTCCGATAATCATATACGACCCCATTTCGTCCTGCGATTTACTCTGCACGCAGGGTTCCAGCGATTTTCGCGTCTCTCTCTGAAGGATGCTCGAAAAAGGGGATAGACGCTCTGTCCACCGCCTCCGCTATACGCAGCCTCAAAATCTGCGTCCGGGACAGACGAATCTATCCCCTTTTTTGAGCACCCTCCCTGACCATCCTTTACGGTCCGGATGATCAATGTTTGAGTGAATTCTACCTGAACTACGTTTCAAAAGATGCGACCGGATGCGTCTATGTTGCACATCATTGCGATAATTTTATGTGAATGCTTCGTAATCTCGCCCCTAGTCCCGAAGTCGCGCGTCAGGCGCGCGCGAACCTTGCCGGAATCGCTTTACGAACGCCCGCAATCCGCCTCAATTGCGACCGCCCGGATGAAATTTTTTTAAAGCTCGAATCCCTCCAGCCGATTGGATCGTTTAAAATCCGCGGCGCCGCGAACGCAATGCTGCGCACCCCCCGCGAACGGATCGCCCGCGGAGTTCTGACGGCATCTGCCGGAAATATGGCACAGGGTGTCGCTTATTGCGCCCGGCTGCTCGGTGTCCCCGCGACCGTCGTCACCCCCGAAACGGCTCCACAAACGAAACTCCGCGCTGTGGAACGCCTGGGAGCTCGGATTATCAAGGTCCCCTTCGAGCAATGGTGGCGGACTTTTGAGAATCGAGCCTTCCCCGGCGTCGACGCGGCCTTCATCCATGCCTTCGATGATCCCGACGTGATGGCCGGAAACGGGACCATCGCTTTGGAACTGCTCGAAGACCTGCCCGATCTCGACGCGATCGTGATCCCCTGGGGCGGGGGCGGCTTAGCCTGCGGCATCGCGAGCGTGGCTAAGGCCCTGAAACCCTCCATTCGCGTCTATGCGGCCGAATCCGAAACCGGCGCGCCGCTCACCGCTGCATTCGCCGCCGGAAAACCGGTGACAGTCGATTACCGGCCGTCGTTTGTCGACGGAATCGCCAGCAAGACCGTCTTTCCCGGCATGTTCGACCTGGCGCAACAGCTCTTGGACGGAACCATCGTGGTGACTCTCGACCAGGCCGCATCCGCGATCCGGCTGGTGGCCGAGCGAGCGCGCGTGATCGCGGAAGGCGCCGCTGCCTGCGCGGTCGCCGCGGCGCTCAGCGGAAAAGCCGGATCAGGCAAGATCGCGGCTATCGTCTCGGGCGGCAATATCGATCTCGCCAAGTTCTGCGAGCTGGTCACTGCTCCGGCGGCTTGATCTCGACCGTAACCGTCTCGCCATCGTGCACCGTGACTTCCTGGCCGCCTTCATCCGGAATCGGTGAATTGACCTCGATCGCGCCCACGCGGTACGTTCCCGGAGGCACCGAATCCATGACGAAATGCCCGGTCTGATCCACCATGGCGACAGGAATGCCGAACATTCTTTCGGTTATCGCTTGCTCTAAGCGGGCGTAGACCTTCACGCCGGGCGGTGCGGTCCCGGTGATCGTCCCCATATTCGCGCTCGCTACGATGCGTAGCGGACCAGCGCCGGGGGAAAGATCGAATGCGGAATGCGTGACATCCGTCGATCCCAGCCACGCGGATTTGAGAAACACGCCCGGTCCTAGGATTCCCACGCGCCAAGGGGCGGCCATCACGGATCTGATGGTGAATGCTCCGTCTTCGCCGACTTCGGCCGGGTTAGCGCCGAAGCCGCCTGGCGGAATGTCGGATATAAGTTGAACGCGAAGGTGGTTCAGAGCCACCGTCTTGCTCGAATCGCCCTCGATCGTGACGGTGCCGCTGATGTCGAACGAGTGCGCCAATTGGAGAACGACCTGGACCGGACGATCCTTCACTTCAATGCGCTCGAATGCCCCGACCGGGTTGCCGGGTGCTGTTGGGAACACAGTGAGGTAATAGGAGCCGGGAAATACCTGGGAAAATTCGAAGGTGCCTTTTTCGCGGTCGAAGTTTTGACGGCCCGCAAAGCCGCGATTCGGCGAATCGACCGGCATCAGTGTGACGTTCATATTCGGCGCGCTACGCCAATCCGCGCCCGACGGCGAAAAACTCCCTCGAACCTGCGTCACCGGCGCGGGCCGCATCTGGAAATCCACGCCCGATTTTTCCGCTCCCGCCGCCACTTCCACCACCTGCGCCGATTTCGCGTCCGGCGCGAGCGGATAATACTGCTCCGGATACGCGAGCGACGGCGGAGGGTCAGCGCCGGCGGAGAGTGGGCGCGGCGTGAACGGCGGCTGATAGCACATGGCGGAAAAAATATATTTTCCGGCCGGGAGATTGTGGATGCGATATTCGCCGTCGCTGCTCGCGCTCGATCCGCTGCGCTGCTGGCCGTTGCCGGCCGCGCGCGCCGTAACGAAGCAGCCCACGAGCGGATCGCCGTCTTCATCGACCACGTGGCCGGTGACCACCGCTCCCGGCGTGAGTTCGAGTGCCACCGTCGCCGTATCGCCGGCCTTCACGTCCACGATCTGCGCATGCGGCGCCGTCTGCGGATAGTTCGGCTGCGTCGCGCTCAGGTACCACTTGCCTTCCGCCAATCCCTGAATCGAGAACGCGCCCGTCGCATCCGTCGACACGCCCGGGGGCGGAGCAGTGGGGCCATTGGTGAAAGGCGACAAACTGATGGTCGCGTGCTTCACCGGCTGCCGCGTCACCGAATCGACCACCGTTCCGCTGATCGCGCCGGTCTGATTCTGCGCGGCGGCGGCGAAGGCGAAGGCGATCAACAGCGCGGCTCTCATGGCAGGATCTCGCGCGCCCGCTCTTCCGGAATCAGCTTGGGATGAATCTCGACATCGGCATCTTCGCCGATCTCGATCTCCTGAATCAGATCGGGCACGAGCGCGATGATCTGGTCGGCCGCATCGGGATCGCGGAACGGCTCGACGGCCAGCTTCTCGATCGCGAAGATCTTATATTTCCCCGGCGCGATCCCCATCATTTTGAATTTCCCGTCGTCATCCGCCAGAATTCCATAGTAGTAGCGCGCCAGATCGTGAAAACGGCCCACCGGCGCAAGCAGGATCGCCGCACGCGCGGGATCTCCTCTGCCCGCCGCGTCCACTTCCCCATGCACCTTTCCGGTGCGCGTGCTGATCACGATATCGAGCGCGGCCTCCGAGCCGGATTTCACCTCCATCGGCTGGAACAGCACATCCTGATCGCCGAACGTCACCGATTTGAGATATTCGCCGAATGACGGAAGGTTGATGTTCAGGTCCCATTCGCCCTGCGTGACGTCCGCAATGGTGAACCGGCCATCCGCGCCGATCTCCGCGTTGAGACGGTTATCCGGATTTCCTCCGCTGTCCATGCCCGACGCGCTTAGAACAAGCCTCGGGTTGTCCTTGTCTTTTCTCTCGCCCTCGAATCGAACGCGCCCCTTGATATCGACCGCCGGCGCAAGCGTCAGCACAACGTCCGCCGATCCTCCCCGCCCGTCCACAAGCTGCGCTGCCGCGTACAGCTTGCGATTGACCCCTATTCTCGCGTGGATGCGATATTCGCTCGGCGGGAGCCATCCGAAATCGAACGCGTAATCCGGCGCATTCGCAGCTCCGCCCTGTCCCCAAGAGAACCGATTCGCAACAGGTCCGATGGTGATGCCGACAAACGCGGGATTTTGAAATTTGTGCATCGTCGCAAGCCCCTGATCTGGCTCGGCGTCTTGCGCCGCAGGCAAAGCCGGAAGGCCCATGACGCGCCCGCGAATCCTCACCGCAGCCTGCGAGACGAGACTGAAATCCATCCCCGTAAGCGCATCGCCGTCTTTAATGGCCAGCACCGCGGCGTCTTTTTCATCCACCGCGCCGCCGTAAAACTGCGGCATCAACACCTGCGGAGCGCGATCGGAAAACGAACCTCTTGACGGCGACCCCGGGGAGCCGGCAGACAAAACGTACCGCCCCGGACCAATCCCGCTAAGGTGATATTCTCCACGATCGTCCGTGTTCGTCGACGGCCCGTTCACCAGCACCCGGCGGCCCAGGCTGCGGCCGAATCTTCTGAGCTGCACCAGCATATTCGGCGCAGGATCGCCGTCCGAATCGACCACGCGCCCGGAAATCGAAGCCGAATGGATGAACCGCAGCGTCAATCCTTCGCGTATTTCGCCATCCGCGAGCGTGATGGTTTTGCCGGTCTCGCGCATCGAGTTCGCTCCGTAGATCGCGTTGCCGAATCCCTGCTTGCTGGCGCGAAGATCGTAATTTCCAGCGGGAAGATTTTCGAACTTGAATTGACCCGACCCATCCGTGCGCGCCGTCGCCCATTCGCGCGGCGTGACTTGCAAGCTAAGGGTTACGATCGCTTTTCGAACCGCATCTCCGCTCGACGCGTCAATCACCGTCCCCGAAATTCTCCCCGTTCCCGCCGTTTGCGCCATCGCGATGGGAGCAATGGCGAACAAAACGCGAATGGCGCGAGAGCCGGACATCGTCTGTTGAGACGGTTCTAGCCCACCCGAAAGTTCCCGCCCAGTCTTTACGCCGCCAGCGAGCCCCGCCGGCAATGGCGGGGGCAAAACTCCCCGAGCGAGCCGCCTCAGAAACCGCCGGTCTTGAGCGGATATGTGCGATCCCAAAACGGAAGACTACCGATGGGATTCCCCGAAATCACGATCTCCACGCGTTCATTCGCGTCGCGTCCCGCCGCGGTCGAGTTCGACATCAGCGGGCGAGCGTTTCCAAGACCACGCGAGGTCACCGCGTTCGGCGATAGCCCGCGGCTCACCAGCGCTTCCCGAACCGCTTCCGCGCGCTTCCACGA
>JASHWA010000039.1 GCA_030044325.1 Bryobacteraceae bacterium | reverse complement strand
GCCGCGCGACACTCTGCTTAAATACCAGGGATTCTCCGACATCGACCTGTGGGTCGTTCCGCAGGTAATCGTCATCGATCGCAAGGGCATGATCCGCGCGCAGTCGCCGGTCAAGGGCGACCCCAACCTCCAAAGCGAAACCTATATGCGCCAGCTCTTACCCACCCTGCTCGCCGAAAAAGCGCCGGTGCATCACGCCACCACCACGGCACGAAATCATTAAGATGATGCGCACCGCCGCCGCTCTCGCCCTGCTCGCTGCTTCTGTTCCCGCCTTCGCCATCGAGCCTCTGCCGCGCAAATCGCCCGAATTCACGCTCAAAACCGCGGCCGGAAAGGAATCGCTGCTTTCGAGCTATCGCGGAAAGGTTCTGGTCGTCGCCTTCATCTTCACCACCTGCCCGCACTGCCAGGCGTTTTCCGCGATGGTCGAAAAACTGTACAAGGAGCTCGGCCCCCGCGGTCTCCAGCCCATCGATATCGCCTGGAACGAGAACGCGCAGAGCCTGGTCGGTAACTTTTCCCAGCAGCTTGGCCTCACCTTCCCGGTGTTTTACGGCACCTACGACCCCATCATGGCGTACATGGGTTTTTCAGTCCTGGACCGTCCCGTGGTGCCGCTCGTCGTGGTGATCGATAAGAATTTCACCATCCGAGCCCAGAGCCCGCCGCAGGGCGACCCCAATCTTCAGGATGAAACCAAGCTGCGCGCCATGATCGAAACGCTGCTCAAGGAACCGCTCGCCTCAGCGGGCCACCATAAATAACGCGCCCTACCCCCGCAGCGCGCTCTTGCAATACTCGAAGCACTTCTTCACTTCTGCCACCGTATCCCCGCCCTTGTATTCGTACTCGATGTTCGCTGGAATCGGATAGCGCTTCGTCTTAAGAATCTGCAACACCGCTTTGATCGGCGTGTCCCCCTCGCCGAACGGCATGTTGGGACCCTGATTCCGTTTTCGATCCTTGATGTGCAGCGTCACGATGCGATCGTGATGCTCTTCGAGCATGCTCACCGGATCGAACCCCGCCGCCACGAAATGCCCGATATCGAGATTGATGCCGATGTATTTCGATAACTCGATCGCCTGCAAAAAATCGGCCGGCCGCGCAAATTCATTCGGCCCCATGTTCGAATGATTGTGAAACGCGACGATGATTTTATGCTCTTCCGCCATCGGCGCCAGCCGTTTCGCCGTCGAGACGTTGGAGGACGCCGTGATGTACTTCACTCCCATCGCCTTGGCGATCGCAAATCCGCCTTCTAGTTCCCGGTCGCTCCACTCCTCGCGAAAACTGTAGTTCAACGCGTACAGGCGAATCCCCGCGTCGTCGAATTTGCGCCGCACCTCGCGCATCTGGTCGAGCGGCGGATCTTTGCGGAACGCCGCCAGCGCCTCCGCGCCCTTGGGCTCGATATGCCCGTTGTACAGCTCCGCTTCGCCGAGCCCGATCTCTTTCATCGCCGCGATGCAGCCGTCGAGCGGACGGTCGCGGAAGCTGTAAGTTTGCGCACCGATCGTGACGCCCTCGACTGTCGAATTGATCATTTTCGGTTTCGCCCATCCCGCGCCCGCTATCGCGAATCCCGTGGTTCGAAGGAAATTGCGTCGGTTCATTTGAGTTGCTCCGCGATCGCCTCGGCGATCTTTTTTCCGTGAAACCGGCCGTTTTCGATGAAGATCTCGTTGGTGTGCATCCCGGCCACCAGCACTCCCGCAAGATACATCCCTTTGCGGTCGCTTTCAAGCGTCTCCGGATGCGTGTGCGGACGCTCCGTTTTCGGATCGAAGCGGATCCCGTGCTGCTCCAGAAATTCGAGATCGGGCCGGTAGCCCACCAGCGCAAAAACAAAATCGTTGGCGATTGTTTCGCGACCGGAAGGCGTGCTCAGAATCACCTCCCGCTCTTCGATCCGCTCCACCGTCGTGCGGAAAAACGCCCGGATCTCGCCGCTCTTGATGCGATTCTCGATATTCGGCTTGATCCAGTACTTCACTTTCGAAGAAATCCCCTCGCCGCGATGCGCCAGCGTCACCCGCGCCCCGTTCCAGTGCAGCTCGAGCGCGGCGATCGCCGCCGAATTCTTCGCGCCGACCACCAGCACGTCGTGATTGTAATAAGGGTGCGGCTCCTTGTAATAATGCGTCACCTTCGGCAGATCCTCGCCGGGAACGTTCAGCCGGTTGGGTACGTCGTAATACCCCATCGCCAGAATCGCCTTCTTCGACCCGTAGCGCTGCGGGCAGCCGTGCATATCGGTGGAGTGCGTGACAAACCCGCCGTCCTCGCCCGTAATCTTTTCCACGCGCTCATACTGCCGGATATCGAGCTGGTAATGATCCGCCACGCGCCGGTAATACTTGAGCGCTTCCGCTCGCACCGGCTTTTCGTTCAGCGACGTCATCGGAATATCGCCGATTTCGAGCAGCTCCGGCGTGGTGAAAAACACCATGTTGGTCGGGTAGTGGTACAGCGAGTTGACCACGCAGCCCTTATCGATCAGCACCGCGCTCACGCCGCGCCGCTTGAGTTCGATCCCGCACGCCAGCCCCGTCGGCCCCGCTCCCACCACGACGACGTCGAAGTTCTCCATCTACTGAAGCATTCCTTCAACCGACGCGTACACGCTCGCGAGCGCGCCCGGCAGAGCCGATGCGTCTTTTCCGCCCGCTTCGGCCATATCCGGCCGCCCGCCGCCTTTTCCGCCCACCGCCTGCGCCACCGCTCCCGCCAATTTCCCCGCGTGAACCTTCGCCGTCAGATCTTTCGTCACTCCGCTGACGATCGAGACATTCGAATCCTCCGCCGTCGCCAGCACCACCACCGCCGTCTTCCAGCGATTGCGCAGCGAATCCACCAGAACGCGCAACTGCGCCCGATCGAGCCCGCTCACCTGCGCCGCCAGTATCTTCACGCCCTTCATCTCCCGCGCCTGCGATTCAAGCTCGCGCGCCTGCGCCTGCGCGATTTGCATTTTCGCCTGCTGCAATTCATGTTCCAGCGATTTTTCCCGCGCAATCGACCGTTCCAAATGATCGATCAATTCCGTCTCCGGCGCGCGCAGCGCCCCCGCGATCCGCGCCAGATCCGTCTGCGCCTGCTGGAATCGTTTCAACGCTCCCTCGCCCGTGATCGCTTCGATCCTCCGCACGCCCGCCGAAATCGAGCCTTCATACACGATCTTGCACATCCCGATATCGCCGGTCCGCGTCACGTGCGTTCCGCCGCACAGCTCTTTGCTGAACGAATCGATGGAAACCACGCGCACGCGATCCCCGTATTTTTCGCCGAACAGCGCCATCGCGCCGGTCGAAAGCGCGTGCTCCAGGTCCATCACATCGGTCTGAACCTCGACGTTCCTCAAAATCTCCTCATTCATGAGCCGTTCGACTTCCGCGATCTCGTCCGCGTCCATCGCCGTGTAATGCGTGAAATCGAACCGCAGCCGCGACGCTTCCACCACGCTGCCCGCCTGTTTCACGTGCGTCCCCAGCACGGTGCGCAGCGCCGCGTGCAGCAGATGCGTCCCGGTGTGATTGCGCATGGTCGCGTGCCGGGCTTCGGGATCCACGCGAGCGATCACCCGATCGCCCTCTTTCATCGGAGCGATCCATTTCACCTTGTGCACCGTTTTCCCCGGCGCGCCCGAATACGCGCTCTCGACGATCGCCACCATGTCACCCGTTTCGGGGTTCAGCAGCACGCCGGTGTCGCCCACCTGCCCGCCTGCCTCTGCATAAAACGGCGTGCGATCGAGCACTACCTCGCCATCCGCCGCGGCAATCACCGTCGCCGGCGATTCGAGCGTCTCGCGTCCGACAAATTCCGTCCGCGGCAGCGCCTGGTAAACCGGATTCACCTGCGCCTTCTCCGCACCCTTCCAGCTCGCCCGCGCGCGCGTCCGCTGCTTCTCCATCTCGGCTTCGAATCCGGCGCGATCGATCGTCAGCCCCGACTCGCGAGCCATCTCCTCCTGCTCATCGAGCGCCAGCCCGTAGGTGTCGTACAGCTTGAACGAAGCCGCGCCCGGCAACACGCCGCTTGCCGCCGATTTCGCTTCGTCGTGAAAGAATTTCTCCGCCACCTGGAACGTCGTCGCGTAGCGATGCTCTTCGTCCTTCACCACCCGGGCCACGCGCTGGATCGATTCCATCATCTCCGGGTACGCATCGCGCATATGCTCGGCGACGAACCCGGTCAATTTATAAAGGTAGGGCTCGCTCACCCCGATCATCCGCGCATTGCGCATCGCGCGGCGCATGATTTTCCGCAGCACATACCCGCGGCCTTCGTTCGACGGCAGCACTCCGTCGTGAATCAGAAACGCCGTCGCCCGCGCATGGTCGGAGTTGATGCGCAGCGCGATGTCGGTGCGCTCATCGTCGCCGTAGCTCTTGCGCATCAGCTCGCCCGCGCGATCGATGATCGGCCGCATCAGATCGGTATCGTAATTCGACAGCTTGCCCTGCAAAACGCAAGCGATGCGCTCCAGGCCCATCCCCGTATCGATCGACGGCCGCGGCAGCGGAGTCAATTTCCCCGACAGATCGCGGTCGAACTGCATGAACACCAGATTCCAGATCTCGATGAAGCGCTCGCCCGGATCGTGGGGAAACTCGCCCGGCCCCGCTTCCGGCCCGAAATCGTAATGGATCTCCGAGCACGGCCCGCACGGCCCTGTCTCGCCCATCTGCCAGAAATTGTCTTTCTCGTCCAGCCGGAAAATGCGCGAAAGCGGACCCCCGGTCACTTCCTGCCACAATTTTTCCGCGTCGTCGTCTTCACGAAACACCGTAAAATACAGCCGGTCCTTCTCCAGCCCGTAATCTTTGGTGATCAGCTCCCACGCATACGCGATCGCTTCGCGCTTGAAATAATC
>JASHWA010000356.1 GCA_030044325.1 Bryobacteraceae bacterium | reverse complement strand
GCGGTGAAGGCGGATGTGGAGCGAGCGCGCGTAGTCACCCTCGACGCGTTCGAAGGTGTAGTGCAAACCGTTGAGATCATGGGGCGTGGCGATGATGTGGACATGGTTCCCCATGAGGCAGTAAGCTTGGATGCTGACGCCGTGGTGGCGGGAGTGTTCTTCGAGCAGAGCGAGGTACAGGAGGCGATCAGAGTCGCGAAAAAAGACCGGTTGCCGGAGATTTCCGCGATGGCAGATGTGATGGGGTAGAGTGGAGATGACGATCCGCTTGATGTTGGGCATCAAGGAGTTAGTGAGATCTGCTCGGGGCGATTCTCACTGCGAAAATAGGAAATGCCATGGACGCCCCGGATTTCATACACCCAAAGAATCCCGGTAGACTTCTCCAAAAAGACCCGCACACGGGTAAGTGGGTACTTAAGCCGAAAGGCTGGAGGCCTGAGATTTAATAGTGTTAGAGTAATTAAGGACATTCCCAAATGGTAAAGCACGAGGTGAACGCCAAAGATCACGAACGGACCCACGCCGACCGGCTGTTTGAGCTGGCCCATGAGCGATGGAGACAGGGGAGGCTGAAATCTGCATTCCGCCTGTTTCTGGCCGGCGCCAAAACGGGCGACGTCGGATGCCAGCTGAACCTTGGTAACTTTTATAGCGACGGGATCGGCCTAAGGCCAAACCCCGCCGCGGCTCTTGAGTGGTACACGCGGGCGTATCGACAGAAATACGGTCCGGCCGCGAGCAATATAGGAGTACTTTTCCGGAATGAGGGAAAGCTTAGGGAGGCGCTTTCTTGGTTCGAGCGGGCAGCGAAGCTCGGAGACGGCGACGCGAATTTGGAGATTGCGAAGATATACTTGGGGAGGAACGAGCGCTCACGGGCAGCCTATTACCTGAAACGAACGCTGGGAGCGAGGACTGGTGACACAACCGAGGCTTCCAGGGAAGAAGCTTCGTTCTTACTGAGAGAGTTAGGTAAGAGAAAACCCGAAGCGTCACCGCACAGGAGATTGCCCGGAACGTCGTTGAAAGTTAGCGACCCTCGACTCTCATAGGCTACGGGGGAAACTCGGGGCGTCCGTAGCGTTTCCTATTTACGCGGAGTTCTCCAGAAACAGCCGGGCGTCCGCGACTTCAGCCGAACCGGCTGATTTCCTTGGTCTTCCGGGCTTGCGCGGCAGGAGATTGCGGCCGAGCCTAACTCCCAGTTCTTGCAGGAACATTACGGTCGCGCCTCACGGGCTGGCGTGGGTTTGTGAGGCGCGCGAGTGATGCCGCGCGTTGGCGTTGACATCGCAACGCGCGGTGTGGGGCTGCGGGTTGCAGTGGTTACAATGAAATGGAGTGCCGGTGCCGCCCATTCCTGCTCCGTTCGACCAGCTTGGGAGCGCGCGGTTTTCTTTTTACCCCCCGATCGCCAATATTGAACACAACGAGTGGATGTTCCGCTCGGCCGAATGGGATGAGATTCGGGTGGTCAATACGAAAACCAGCGAAGAGATCTGGGTTCCGCGGCGATTTCTGGGCGCGGTTTCCCTCGGGCGGCCGGTGGTGATTGTCGGATTGCTCAAGGAGCTCGAATACAAGCAAGGCGCCGTGCTTCCGACGGTGCGGCGCGTGATTGAGATGCCGCGCGCGGTGAACGAATCGCCGCGGCCGCGAATCCGCGCGGCGCGGCCACAGACTCCTGCGGCGGTGGTCGGAATCCGGCTGGAGCCGAGGCGTTCGCGATCGCGGCTGGCGCTGGGCGCCATCGCCGCGGGGATGCTGTTGCTGATTCCGGTCGGAATCCTGGTGCGCGACGGCTTCCTGGGATCGCGCCAGCCCCTGCTCGCGCCCGTGATGGTCGATCTGCCGTTCACCGTGCTCGACGATTACGCCTCGATTGCCGCGCGCATCGGGCCGCCCGCGCAGGATCGCACGCGCACATCGAGAGGCGTCGAATACCGCTGGCTGACGTATCCTTCGCGCGGATTCACGCTGCTGTTGAGAGACGGTTTTTACGCCGGCGCGCTCGATCCGAGCGGACGCGTGATTCACCTGGTGCGATCCATCCAAAAGTGAAGCGCACCGGGATTCTAGCGGGCGCATTCAATCCCGTCACGCGAGCGCACGCCGCGCTGGCGCAGGCGGCGCGGTCCGCGGTGGATGAGATCGCCTGCGTGATCCCGCGATCCTATCCGCACAAAGAGCTGCATGGCGCGACCATCGAGCAGCGCGTCCAAATGATCGAGAAGGCGCGCATCGCCGACCGCATCGAGATCACCGAGGGCGGGCTGTTTATCGATATCGCGCGCGAGCTGCGGCGCCCGGGCGAGGAGATCATTTTCGTCTGCGGCGCCGATGCGGCCGAGCGGGTGATGCATTGGGATTACGGCGGGCGCGGCGCGATCGAGCGCATGCTCCAGGAATTTTCCATGCTGGTGGCGCCGCGGGTGGGGCATTACATCGCGCCGGAGCACTTGCGCGGCCGGGTTCACGAGCTGCATATGCCGGCGGGCTATGAGGATGTTTCGTCGACGGAAGTGCGGTCGCGCATCGCGGCGGGCGAGGCATGGGCTGAGCTGGTGCCGGAAGCGATCGTCGGGATGGTGCGGGGGATTTACGACGCCGGACAGGAGCGGCGCTCCAAACGCCGCGCGGATTAGAATCCGCCGTCCACGGCGGATGTAAACTTATCATCGATGGCGCAAATCTCACTCAACGTGAACGGGAAAAACTATCGCGTGGATGCGGAGCCGGATTGTCCGCTGCTCTACGTCCTGCGCGACAACATCGGGCTGAATAATCCGCGCTTCGGCTGCGGGCTGGGGCAGTGCGGCGCGTGCACGGTGCTGGTGAACGGCTCGGCCATGCGTTCCTGCACGCTGCCGGTGGAGCGCGCGGCGTCGAAGAAAATCGTCACGCTCGAAGGCCTGGGAACGCCCGAACATCCGCATCCGGTGCAAGCGGCGTTTTTGGAAGAACAGGCGTTCCAGTGCGGGTATTGTTTGAACGGCTGGATTCTGAGCGCGGCGGCGCTGCTCGAACGGCATCCCCATCCGAGCGAGCAGCAGATTCAGGCCGCGTTTGAAGGTTTAATTTGCCGGTGCGGGAGCCACGCGCAGATTTCGGCCGCAGTGAAGCGCGCGGCGGAAAGGCGGGCGTGATGGCGGCGACATCGCGGCGGGAATTCCTGGCGATCGGCGGACTGCTGGTCGGATTCAAATTCGGCGATTCCGCGTTCGCGCCGCAGCTCCTGGCCGCGGAAACGGCGCAAACGCCCGCGCCCGCGCGTCTCGATTCGTGGCTGCGCATCGGAGCGGACCAGAGCGTGCGCGTGTTCACCGGAAAAGTGGACATCGGCATGGGCGTCCAGACCGCGCTGATGCAGATCGTGGCGGAGGAACTGGACGTTGCGGTGGCGCGGGTCGAGCTGATCATGGGCGACACCGGCGAAACGCCGGATCAGGGAGGGGTGGGAGGCAGCACGTCGATTTCGGCGGGCGCGAAACCGCTGCGCAATGCGGCGGCGGCCGCGCGGGCGCTGCTGATCGAGCTCGCATCGGCGCGGTTGGGAGTTGCCCCGGGACAGCTTGAAGTTGCCGATGGCGTGATTCGCGTGAAGGGGGACGCGTCCAAATCGGTTTCCTACGGCGCGCTGGTCAATGATCATAATCTGACAGAAAATTTGCGCGTTTCGGGCAGCGGGTTCGCGGTGAATGTCGAGGGCAACGGCAAACCGAAGGACCCGGCCAAGTACAAAATCGTGGGGCAATCGGTTCCACGGGTGGATCTGCCGGGGAAAATTTTCGGGCGCGCGATGTATTCGACCGACGTGCGCGTGCCGGGGATGCTGCACGGGCGCGTGATTCGTCCATCGGGCGCGGGCGCGAGCCTGGTTCGTGTGGATGACAGCGCGGCGAAAGGGATTCGCGGCTATGTGCAGACGGTCACGCGCGGAAATTTCGTGGGCGTGGTGGCGGAAAACGAGTGGGCGGCGATTCGCGCGCGGGATGCGGTGAAAGTGACGTGGTCCGGCGTGGCCGACGTTTTTCCATCCGATCTTTACGCGCACATGCGGCAGGCGAAGCCGAAAGCGAGCCGCGAATCGGGGCGCGCCGAGTTTTCGCGGGGACAAAAAATCGTCGAGGCGAGCTATGAATGGCCGTTTCAGGCGCATGCGACCATGGGTCCCGGATGCGCGGTGGCCGATTTTCGCGCCGACGGCATCACCACGGTTTGGAGCGGCGCGCAGAAGCCGCATGCGTTGAAACAAGGCCTCGCGCAGATGCTCGGCGTGGATGAGGACCGCGTGCGCGTGGTGTGGGTGGAAGCGGCCGGGTCGTACGGGCGCGCGGGCGATGAAGATGTGGCGGGGGATGCGGCGCTGCTCTCGCAGGCGGTGGGGAAACCGGTGCGCGTCGAATGGTCGCGCGCGGATATGACGGCGTGGGGCGGAAAAGGTCCGGCGGCGATGGTCGATTTCAAGGCGGCGCTGGGCGCGGACGGGCGGATCGAGGCGCTCGAAATGATTGCGCGCGCGTTTTCGGGGACCGAGATCATTCCGCAGGCGAACACGGCGGGCAATATGCTCGCCGGGCAACTGATCGGGATGCCCAACACGACCGAAGGCAACGAATACGTGCAGTGGGGCGCGAGCACGTTCGCCTACGAGATTCCGCAGGTGCATTGGGCCGGGCACGTGATTGCGCCGCTGGCGCCGGCGGCGTCGCCGATGCGGGCGATGCATCTGCGCGATCCCAACGGTCCGGCGGGAACGTTCGCGGGGGAATCGTTCCTGGATGAGCTGGCCGCGGCGGCGGGCGCGGATCCGATCGAGTTCCGGCTGCGGCACATCAAAGATCCGCGGATGGAAGCGATTCTAAAAGCGGTGGCCGAGCGGGCCGGGTGGGAAACGCGGCCGTCGCCCAAGCGCGATTTGGGAGCCGGCCGCGGGATCGCGATCGCGCTGCGCGGGGGAACCTACGTCGCGACGGTGGCGGAAGTGGAAGCGGATCGGACAAACCGGGCGATTCGCGTCAAGCGGCTGGTGTGCGCGCACGATTGCGGGCTGATCGTGAATCCGGAGGCGCTGCGCGGGACGATTCAGGCGAACCTGGTCCAGTCGATGAGCCGGGCGCTCAAAGAACGAGTGACTTTCGACGATCATAAGGTCACCAGCGTCGATTGGAAGAGTTATCCGGTGGCGCGCTGGGCGGATGTTCCGAAAATCGAGGTGGTGCTGGTGAATCATCCCGAAATTGCGCCGAGTGGAGCAGGCGAGCCGTCGTCGCGGCCGACAGCCGCGGCGATCGCGAATGCGGTGTTCGACGCGACGGGCGTGAGGGTGCGGAGGGCGCCGATTTTGGGTAGTGGGTAGTAGTGGGGAGTGGGGAGTGGGGAGTGGTTAGTGGTTGGTGGTTTGTCGCCGGATGTGAACGGATCGCGGGTCGAACGAAATCCGACGACGAACCGCCAACCACTCACCACTCACTACTCACTAAGGTGAACCCTGCCATCCGGCGGTAAGGATTTTTCGTAGCTCTCCTCTCGGGTCCGATATTACACAACTCTTACAATTCACTGGGGAAATCCCTGTTAAGTTCAAAGTTAAGTTTAAACTGGAGACCGAGTGAACGACATCATTGAGATCCCCCATCATGGCCTGAACCGGGTCACTACCGCTTTCATTGTTCTTTTCCACATTGGCGCCGTCGCAGCGCTGTTTTTTTTCAGCTGGAAGATGGTCGCGATTACGGCCATCCTTTATTGGATGTGCACCGGGCTGGGAATCAGCCTGGGCTATCACCGGCTGCACACGCATCGATCGTATGTGGTGCCGCGGCCTTTGGAATATTTTTTCGCGATCTGCGGAGCGCTGACGCTCGAAGGCGGGCCGATCACCTGGGTTGCGACGCATCGGATTCATCATCAGAATTCGGATCAGCCGGGCGATCCGCATTCGCCGAGGGATGGCAAGTGGTGGTCGCACATCGGGTGGCTGATCTGGGGCGAGACGATGCACAACAACACGCGCGCGATGTCGAAATACGCGCCGGATCTGGCGCGCTACCGGTTTTACATCGTGCTGAACAATTATCATTGGGTTCCGCTGGTGGCGATGAGCGCGATTTTGGCGGCGATCGGGGGATGGCCGCTGTTGTTGTGGGGAATCTGCGTGCGGGTGGTGTTCGGCTGGCATGCGACGTGGGCGGTGAACTCGATCACGCACCTGTGGGGGTCGCGGCGGTTCAACACGCGCGACGATTCGCGCAACAACTGGATGGTGGCGCTGGTGACGTTCGGAGAAGGCTGGCACAACAATCATCACGCGCATCCGACTTCGGCGCGTCACGGGCTGGCGTGGTATGAGTTCGACGTTTCCTGGATCACGCTGAAGGTGCTGCGGGCGTTCGGCATCGCAAAGGCGATTCGCGTGGCGAAGGTGACCAGCGCGATGGCGGAGCGGGAAGCGGCGTAGGGCGCAACACCCGCGCCATTACGTGTCTCCTGTGAAAACCGCTAAACCGCTCCCTCTGGTCGCGGCTCGGGGCCGGCGTTCAACCGAATCAGCCGAATGCGAGCCGCGACCAGAGGAAGCGGTTTTAGAAAAGTTGTTTTCACATGAGACTCTTACTGGCGCGGCTCGTAAAATCTCTATATGCGGAAGAAGCGGGCTGACCGGCGGCCGGCCGGCGCTCGTCGGACAGGCTCGGAAAGGCTGCCGGCCCTATACGGCTATGCTGCGTTGTTGGTTGCCGCGATCGTCGCGTATTGGCCGGCTCTCAATGGCGGCATGGTCTGGGATGACGACGGGCATCTGACCAAGACGGCGCTTCAATCGGTTCACGGCCTGTGGCGCATCTGGTTCGACCTGGGCGCGACGCAGCAATACTATCCTTTGTTGCACAGCGCGTTTTGGCTGGAGCACCGGCTGTGGGGCGATTCGATGCTCGGCTACCACCTGGTGAACGTGGTTCTGCACGCGCTTTCCGCGTGCCTGGTGGTCGCGATCGTGCGGCGTCTGGAGCTCGCGGGGGCGTGGCTGGCGGGTTTTGTTTTCCTGCTGCATCCGGTATGCGTCGAATCGGTGGCGTGGATTTCCGAACAGAAGAACGCGATGTCGGTGGCGTTGGCGCTGGGCGCGGCGCTTGCGTATCTGAGCTTCGACCGGAGCCGGGCGAGATCGCAATATGCGCTCGCGACGGTCCTGTTTGTGCTTTCGCTGCTGGCCAAGACCGTCACGGCGACGCTTCCGGCGGCGCTGCTGGTGATCTTCTGGTGGAAACGGGGAAGGCTCGATTCAAAGCGCGACGTTCTCCCGCTTGCGCCGTGGCTCGCGATCGGAGCGGGCGCGGGCCTGTTTACGTCATGGGTGGAAAAAACGTTCATCGGAGCGCAGGGCGCGGATTTCGCTCTTACCTTCGGCGAGCGCGCGCTCGTCGCATCGCGGGCGATCTGTTTTTACGCTTTGAAAGCGATCTGGCCCGCGAACCTGATGTTCACCTACCCGCACTGGAGAATCGATACAAGCGATTGGCGCGAGTATCTTTATCCGGTGGCCGTGCTGGGCGTGGCAGGCGCGTTGCTGATGCTGGCGCGGAAACGTCGCGGGCCGCTCGCGGCGTTTCTGATCTTTGCCGGAACGTTGTTTCCGGTGCTCGGGTTTCTCAACGTGTATCCTTTCCGGTACTCGTATGTCGCGGATCACTTTCAGTATTTTTCGATGTTGGCGCTGATCGTTCCGGCGGCGGCGGCGGTCCAGCCTTGGATGCGGCGCGAGCCCTACCGGATCGCTGCGGTCGTCGTGGTGCTTGTGCTCGCGGGCCTGAGCTGGCGCCAGGCCGGGACATATGCGGACGCCGAGACGCTGTATCGCGACGCGTTGAGTAAAAATCCGGAGAGCTGGATGGCGCACAACGGGCTGGGCAACGTGCTGGTCCAATCGGGGCGGATCGAAGATTCGATTGCGGAGTACGACGCGGCGATTCGGCTGAGGCCGGGCGTGGCCGAGCCGCACCTTTCGCGCGGGCTGGCGCTCAGCCGTTGGGATCCGCCGCGCGGCGAGGAAGCCATTGCGGAATATCGGAAGGCGCTCGAGATCAAGCCGGGTTGGGCGGAAGCGCACGTGAATCTGGGAAACGCGTTGCTGAAGGCGGGCAGCCAGGTGGAGGCGATCGATGAATATCAAGCGGCGCTTCGGCTGAAGCCGGATCTTGCGGAGGCGCACAACGGGTTGGGGAATGTTCTGGCGCGGAACGAACGCTTCGGCGCCGCGGTCGACCAGTATCAGGCGGCTTTGCGGATCAATCCGGATTATCTGGAGGCGCGCGTCAATCTGGGAACGACCTATGCGCGGATGGGACGGACTACGGACGCGATCGCAGAATATCGCTCCGCGCTTGAGATCCGGCCGGACCTCGATAGGGTGCGCAAGGTGCTGGAGGAGCTGGTGGCGTCGCAGCCGTGAGTTGCCGCAGCCCGCAAGCGGCGCGCGGAATCTATTCCACGATCAGGATCTGCCCCTGTGGGTCGCCGAGGAGCATGCGGCGCGCTCTGGTCAATACTACGCGGCCGATTTTGTGCCAGCGCGATTCGTGATCGGGGGCGTCCGGATAGAGGATCAGCATGTGGCCGCCGGACTGGACGAAATGCGGCGCGACTGACGGTGGTGGAGGCGGGGGCGCCGGCGGGGGAGTGGGGGCCGGAGGAGGCGCGCCCTTTCCCGCATCGTCTGCGCCGCAACTTCCGCATCCGCTTCCACCACCGCCCACGCTACCTCGCGGAACTCTGGATTCCCATGTCGTGATGGCGTTGACCACCATGCGGAACGCCTGCTCCAGGACGGGACCTTTATCGAACCGGTTTCTGGCGAGGGGGACGTCGCGATAGACGCGCAGGGTTTCGCCGGTGGTCAGCGTTTTGGTGCTCCCGCCGAGCATGGCGTGACGCACGTCCACCACGCCTTCTTCGACTTCGACCAGGGTGGCTTCACTGTCGCCGTCCACGGTGATATCGAACGTCGTGCCGCGGACCGAAATCACCGCGGTGGGCGTCACCACACGGCTGGGGTTGGGACCGTAGAGGTGCTCGATCTGCACTTTGACGCGGCCCACCAGGACGTCCAAAAGATCGCGCCAGTTGGGTTCGTTTTTGCGAAAGATGACGCGCGAATCGGGATAGACGATAAACGTCGAGCCGTCAGAGACTTCAAAGGTCGCCTGGCCGTCGGGACCGGTGATGATGAGCTCTCTGGCCTGGACCTTTTCGCCCACCTGGAGCGCCCACGGCTCCGGATTGGAATCGCGGATCACGGAAACGCGGCCGGTGAGGGTCAGGACTTTTGCGGCGTATTGGTTGGAATCCGAACCGAGGATCTGGGCCGAACACACGCCGGCCGCGGCCGAGACGAGGGCTAACAGCCTCGCCACATGCCACTTCCCGCGCGGGCGTACCTTCCCCAGCATGGTTACACGGTCCCCTGGGCCCCTGAACGAGCAGCCCCAACCGGCTTTATCCTCAACCGGCTTTATCCTCAACCGGCTTTGCTTTCAACAAGCTCTACTCTCAGGAATCTGCCTGCACAAAGCCCTGTTCGCTCCGGCCAGCAAACTCCTAAGACAGTCTAACACTAAAATTGCAGAGCAAGTAGCTGTCCGGGAAAAATCCTACTTGTCTAGGACCATGATTATCAATAGTTTCAGGGAAAACAGCCGATCATTTCAAGGTACAATGGGCAGGACCGGTGTATAGGAACGCCACAGTCCGGATTCTAAGCGCCACAGTACTCACCGGGTTGGGGGTTCTGGCGCAATCGGGCCAAAACCCGATGCCGGATGCGGGCTGGCGGAGGGTTGGAAACTCGGCGATCGACCTGTCGCTGGCGGGGCTGGCGACGGGGCCGGTGGATCGGGTGTGGTATTCGGCCTCCGGGTCGCTTTTGGTTCACACGGATTCGGG
>JASHWA010000038.1 GCA_030044325.1 Bryobacteraceae bacterium | reverse complement strand
GATTCCTGGCGGGTCGAGTTGGCAAAGGTGATGGAGCCGAGGCTGTAGGATTCGCCTTCCTCGACGGCGACGGTGACGAGCACGCCGTCGATATCGTGGGGCGCGGGCGAGGTGGTGATTTTGGGAAACGCCACGCGAATGCGCCCGCGCGCGTCGTATAGCGGGCGGACGGCCGAATCGAGCAGAATGCGGAAAGTAGTGTCGGTGAACGCGGTTCCGATGGCCACGTCGTCGATGGCGCGCATCAAATCGGCCGCGGGCAGCACTTTATCGCCCGTAAAATGCACCTCGGCGACCTGCGGACGGGGCGTGTCGGGCCGGAAGAGAATGGTGAGCTGGCCGGGAATATCATTGCTGACTTTTCCCGCGACTTTGACTTGATCGCCGACCATTTTCTGGATTGCGGCGACGTAGCGGTCGATCACTTCGCGCGTGGCGGGGATCTCGTCGCCGAGCACGGGGTCCTGTTTATGCAGCTCCGCGCGGAGGGCATTTTCGGGAACCGGCAGATCCTCGATGCGATAGGGGAAAAGCTGATACACCTCGACCACTTCGATGGTTCCGGCGTATCCTTTATTCGAGGCGCCCGGCTTGAATTCGTACCCGACGCTTTCAAACGCGCCGGTGGCCATCAGGCGGGCGCGGGCCTTGTCGAAATCGTCCTTGGTCACGGCCGCGCCGATTTTCAGGCCGGACGCCGCGAGGATGCGTTCCGCGGGGATGCGCTGGTTGCCGGTGATGTTCAAAGTTTCGAGCGGAAATGCGGTCTGCGCGGCCGCGAGCGCCGCGGAGACCAGCGCGAGGGCGAGCGAGTTCGATGCGGTCATTCGAGCTCAATGACGATATACATCAGCTTTCCGTTGCGCTGCACTTCGAGCACCGCGGTATCGCCGGATTTCATCTCGTCCAGCTTGTCGCGCAGAGCTTTCACGGTCGCAATCGGCGTGCGATTGATCTCGTAGATGACATCGCCCAGCTCGAGCGATCCTCCGCTGTAGGGCGGATCGGGCGATCGGACGGCGACCACCACTCCGTACTCGTGCCGCAGGTCCTGGAACATGTTGACGAGCTTGTCGGTGATCTCGATGCCCAGAATTCCGAGCTTGGGAACCAGGTTTTTGTCGGGGCTGACGAAATCGGCGAACCGGTTGCTGTCGTCCTTGCGCTCGCTCACGGGAACGTCGATATCGAGCGGCTGATCGCCGTGCATCACTTTCAAATGCACCACTTCGTCGAGCTTCAACCGGTCGATCAGGGTTTCGAGTTGGGGCGCGTCCTGAATGGTCTGGCCGTTGGCCTCGAAGATCACGTCGCGAATCCTGAGGCCGGCTTTATCCGCGGGACCGTTGGGGGTCACGTCGGCGGCGACCGCGCCCCAATCCTGCGCGAGCCTCAACCCCCTGGACATCGGCGCAGTGATGGTCTCGGCCACGATGCCGATTTCGCCGTGATGCACGTGATGATCCTTTTTGATCTGGTCGAAGACGTTGCGCACGGCGTTGCTGGGGATGGCGAAGCCCAGTCCTTCGCTGCCGCCGGATTGCGTCAGGATAAACGTGTTGACGCCGACCACGCGACCGTCCATATCCACCAGCGGTCCGCCGCTGTTGCCGGGGTTGATGGGCGCGTCGGTCTGCACGTAGACCGAAGTGTCTTCCGAATGCAGCCGGCGCGAGGCCGAACTCACCACGCCCATCGAAACCGAGCCTTCCAGTCCCAGCGGATTTCCGAACGCCAGCACGAGCTGGCCCTGGTGCAGCTTGTTCGAATCGGCGAACTGAAGGAAGGGAAGATTTGCGCGATCGATCTTGATCACCGCAAGGTCGGTCTGGCGGTCGGCTCCCACCAGTTGCGCATCGATATGAATTTCGCGTCCGGGGACGGGATGCGCGGCTTGCAGCACCACCTGAATTTTGCGCGAGCCTTCCACCACGTGATTGTTGGTGATGATGAAACCGTCCTCGGTGAGGATCACGCCGGAGCCAGTGCTGCGCTGCGTCGAGAGCAGGCTGCTGGCGCGCGTGCTTTCGCTTTCGTCGGGGGTGATGTAGCCGGTGGAGAAAATCTGCACGACCGCCGGCCGGACGCGCGACGCCAGGTCTTCAAACGAATCGCTCAGAGCTTGTAATGGGACGGTTTTGTCCGGCGTTTGCGCCTGCAACGCTGCGAACAGGGGGAAAATCGCAAGAATCAGGGTGCGCCGCATCTACCCTTATCCTTGCATATCGGTTGGAGGTCAGTGGTTGGTAGTTCGCCGGCGTTTCCAGCTAAAGCGACCGTTTATTCGTCCTTCAGTCTGATGGCCGCGCCGGGGTCCACGATCTTGTAGTCCTCGGGGATCTGGAACAGCGACTGGGCCGGCTCCTGGCGGCTCACGTTGGTCAATTTGTAAACCGTCTCGCCCATGCGCGGATCGCTGCGTTTGGACATCACCACCACGCCCAGCTCGGTCGAATACCAGCGCTCGGAAACAACATTGATGTCGCGCTCATTGCCGATTTCGCCGGCGGGAATGGTGGTGGTGGTGCGCGTGCCCTGCGCGGCAATGCCTTCGATCGCCTGGGTGCCGAGCTGTTCCACCTTTGAATTGCGGCCGCCGGCTCGAACTTCGCTTTTTTCGATGATCATGGGCGGCATCGGCTGGGCTGCATCGGCGGGGCCGTCCTGGATCAAGAACGCGATCTTTCCGTCGGGACCGGGCGGAGGCAGTGGAGGCGGCGGAGGCGCGGAGTGCCGCTCCGCGGTGCGTGAATTGGTGTGCAGCGTGTAGCTCATCTTCGCCACCGGATCCGAAATGAACACGACTTTAGCCGGACCGTTGGCCGCGTTGAGATTGCCCAGCCGGCCGATGGTCTGTTCTCTGCGCTCGCGCCCGTCGCTGTCGCGATAGATCATCTGCGAGCTGCGGGTGACGATGCGATTGCCGTCGGCGAGCGTCTGGGTGGTCTCCGTCACCGCCTCCGCCGAATACGGCTGCCCCTTGACCGGATTCCCGTTGAACACCTGCCCGCTCACGATCGTGAAGGTCTGCGCCAATTGCGCCTTCGCGTCGGCCATCATCTTCTGCTGAGTGGCCTGATCCACTTCCTGCGCGCACAGCGCGAGCGCGCAAGTCAAACTCATCGCAAGCAGTTTCATGCTCTCCTCCTCATTGATGCTTCACGAACCGGATCGCCGTCGCCAGCCCGTCCTCGCTCACCACCACGTCCGCCTGAACGCGATCCGCCAGACGATCGTCCGCCACCGGCAGCCCCACGGCGCGCATGGTCGCGGCGGGGACGGTCACGCGCAGCAGTTCGCCGCGATCGACCGGCGGCGGAGCGTCGAGCAGCGGGAAAAACTCCGTGGTGATCTCGCGCATCCGCGGCGGTCTATGCGCCGCTTGTGGGTGCACCGCGGCCGGCGCGGGCACGGTCGCTACTTCCTGAGTCGCGACAGCCGGCGCGTGCTTTGCGACACTCACCGGCGCGTTCGCCGCGTGCGGAAGTCTCCAAGCGAAGATCGCGACGGCGATCGCCGCGGCTGCCGCAAGTGCCGTCACCGCCCGAAGCCGGCCCCGATTTTTCAGCCTGCGCCGGTACTCGCCGACTACGCGCGCCTCCAGCTCCGGCCGCGCCTCGATGCGCGAATTCTCTTCCGCCAGAGCCCTCAACGCCTGCGCGACATTTTTTTCGGTTCTCATAACCCGCACTCCACGGGAGCCACACACTTCAATTTCTTCGCCAGCATCGCGCGCCCTCGATTCAACCGGGACCGCAGCGTTCCCACCGGACAATCGAGCGCGGCGGCGGCATCCTCATAACTCAAATCCTGCAAATCGCACAACACCACCGCTTCGCGATAGGGCGCCGGCAGGCTCAGCACCGCGCGCCGCACCTGCCCGATGGTCTCGCGCCGTTCGAGATCGCCCAGGACGTCGTCATCGGAGGCGAAATCGAACACGGCCTCTGTTTCGCGCTCCTTTTCGATCCGCCGCAGAACCAGGTTGCGCGCGATTCCATATAAAAAGGATGCGAGCGCTCCGCGCGCCGGATCGAATCGCCGGCCCGATTCGAGCAGGGCGATAAACACCTCCTGGGTGACGTCCTCGGCGACCACTACGCTGCCCGTCATTTGAAGCGCGAACCGGTAGACCGGCGGATGACGCAGCCGGTACAGCGCGGTGAAGGCGCCCTCGTCGCCCGAAATTGCCAGCCGGAGCAGTTCCGAATCCGTCACTTCGCAAGGATTTCCGGTGGGGATGACGATAAGTTCCACGAAATTATCCGGACGGGCGGGGGATGGGCCGCATCCTTCGGATGGCGGTTCGCGGCGGCGATTCGCGTCGAGATTCATGCCGGTTTTGAATGCTGGACGTGGATTTGAGGATAGCGCAGAGGTTCAAAAAACGCCCGCATGTGCGCGGGCGCCGAAAACCGCGTCCATCCCGAATCGTCCTGCCAGATCCCCGGATTGTTGCCCTCGGACAGGCCGATTGAAAGCTCCACGTCATCGACATTGAAAATCACCCCCGCGTTTGCACGCGGGGCTTGTTCCCCAAGAACGAAGTGCACCAGCGGATTTTGGTCGAGCCCCGGATGCTCCCGCAGGTATGCTTCGCAATCGAACAGGGGATGCGGATTCGCCGCGCAATTCTCCATAAAATGCCCGAGCGGATCGGCGAGCGCATCTGGACACTGCGCCGCGTAATAGCGCGCATCGAACCATGGATGCGGTTTTCTCAGCTCGCTCGCGCCATGCAAAACGTAATGCACGAACGGATCGACCCGGGCTTTGCGCACATCTTCGTTCTTCGACCAGTAGAACTCGGGATCGAACAACGGATGCGGGTTAGCCGTTCGCGCATAATACGGCAGATCGATAGCCGAACACGGATTGCGCCCTTCAAACGCTCCGCGCGTCAGGAAATGGAGGAGCGGGCGCGAGCTTCTTACATCCGGATTCATCCGCAGATAATACTCCGCATCGAAAAAAGCGAATGACCGGAACCGGACGAGCAGCTTCACCATCGCGGCCGCTGCTTTAAATGCGCCGGTTCTTTCGACGGACGGCTTGCACCGATCGAAATCGGCGCGAGGGTGGAAACCCGCCCCACTCGCTATCTGGCGCCGCCGCTCCAATTCCGCCCGGGCGCGGCGCAGAAGCTCCTGGTCGAGCCGGTTTCGGCGCAGCAGCTCGCAGAAAATTTCTTCGCCGCACTCTTCGCGAAACCGCGCCGTGCGCTGGTCGAGCGTTCCGCTCATTCCGCGGGAAACGTTGACCGGCGCATGCGAGCGGTTGAAATGCGGAAAAATCATGCGCATGGAATGCTCGATGGCGACCACGCTTTCCGCGAATTGGTCCACCACCCCCAGCAAGGACGTGTTCAGCATCCTGTGCGTCGCGCGATTGAGGTCGTCCGGGCCCTGGGGCGGATCGTTGATCAATCCATTGGCAAGCTGGTTGACCTGAACGTCGGTCACCATCCACGGATAATTTTCGATCAGCTCGCCGATGAATTCCGCGAGCGTCATGCGGTTGGCCAGTTGGCTGATGGGATCCTGCGGGTCGGGCTTGCCGCGGAAAAAATCGTAGGTCGAGCGGATGCGTTCGAGCGGATCGCGCAGAAAACATAAATCGAAAAAAATGTAGCCGGGGACCAGCGGCACCGGATCGTAAAGCTGGTGGCTGGATACGGCCTGGATGTGCGGATTGGCTTCGAGAAAGGCGAGCAGTTCGGAATTCGGAATCGCGTGATCGCGATCCTCGGTATCGAACCGGCTGAATTTTTCGCGGAAGTTCGAGTACAGCAGCTCTTCGATGGTGGAGCCGGCGTTCTTGAGGATGTGATAGTGAACGATCACGAACCGCACTCTCTCAATTTATCGAAGTCGGCCGGGCACCCGATGTTAAACTAAGAAATAAATGACATACGACGTGATTGTCATCGGGAGCGGTCCCGGTGGTTATTCCGCGGCCGTTCGCGCGGGGCAGTATGGGCTTAAGACCGCGATTATTGAAAAAGACCCGAGATTAGGCGGGACCTGCCTGCTGGTGGGCTGCATTCCGGCCAATGCATTCCTCCACGCGGCCGATGTTTGGGAGCGGTTCGAGCATCCGGAAGAAGACGGGATGCACTGCGACAATGCGCGGCTGGATTTTCCGCTGGTTTTGGATCGCAAGAACAAGATCGTCTCCAAGCACTCCAAGGGCGTCGAATTCCTGATGCGCAAGAACAAGGTGGACTGGATCAAGGGACGCGCCGTGATCCGCGGCCCCGGACGCATCGAAGTCGAGGGCCAGATCTACGAAACCAAAAACATCGTGATCGCGACCGGTTCGGAGGCGCGCATGCTGCCGGGGTTGCAGGCGGACCCGAAGCGCATCCTCACCAACATCGAAATTCTCGACCTGCGCGAGGTGCCGAAAACCATGGGGATTATCGGCGCGGGTGCGGTGGGCGTGGAGTTCGCCTCCTGCTTCCATCGATTCGGAACCAAGGTGACGATTTTCGAGATGCTGCCGCGCGTTGTGCCGCTTGAAGACGAGGAAATTTCGAAGGAGCT
>JASHWA010000355.1 GCA_030044325.1 Bryobacteraceae bacterium | reverse complement strand
GAATTGTCGCGGCGGGCGTCGCTGGCGATACGCGACGGGTTCCGGCTGCTGATTCTCTCCGATCGCGCCATCGATCAGGAGCATGCGCCGATTCCCAGCCTGCTCGCGTTGACCGCGGTGCACAATCACCTGGTGCGGGAGCGGACGCGCACGCAGGTAGCGCTGATCGTCGAATCGGGCGAGCCGCGCGAGGTGATGCACTTTGCGCTGCTGATCGGTTACGGGGCGAGCGCGGTGAATCCGTACCTGGCGATCGAGACGCTCGAAGATCTGGCGCAGCGTGGCCGCCTGGGAGAAATCAACTTCGCCACGGCCCTGAAAAATTACAAAAAGGCGATCGACAAGGGACTGCTCAAAGTTTTTTCGAAGATGGGGATTTCGACGCTGCAAAGCTATCGCGGCGCGCAGTGTTTCGAGGCGATCGGGCTGAACCGGCAAGTGGTGGAGCGGTACTTCACGGGCACGCCGTCGCGGATTGAAGGGGTGGGATTGGAAGTGCTGGCGCGCGAGGCGCGGCTGAAGCACGAATTCGCGTTCCGCGCGCGGACCGAATCGGAAACCGAGCTCGATTGGGGCGGGGAATACCAGTTTCGCACCGGCGGCGAATATCATCTGCTGAATCCGCACACGGTGGCGAAGCTGCAGCACGCGGTGCGGTCTAAAAAATACGAGACGTTCCAGGAATTCGCGGACGCGATCGACCGGCAGAATCGGGATCTGTGCACGCTGCGCGGGCTGATGGAATTGAAACCGGCGGAAAAGCCGGCGCCGATCGAAGAAGTCGAGGCGGCGAGCGAAATCGTGAAGCGCTTCACCACGGGCGCGATGTCGTTCGGATCGATCAGCAAGGAAGCGCACGAAACGCTGGCCATTGCGATGAACCGGATGGGCGGCAGATCGAATACGGGCGAGGGCGGGGAAGACGAAGAGCGCTTCGGGGATGCGCGGCGCAGCGCGATCAAACAGGTGGCGAGCGGGCGGTTTGGCGTTACCACCCATTATCTGGTGAATGCCGACGAGCTGCAAATCAAAATCGCGCAGGGCGCCAAGCCGGGCGAAGGCGGGCAGCTTCCGGGGCACAAAGTGGACGAGACGATCGCGCGCGTGCGGCACTCGATAGCGGGCGTCCCGCTGATTTCGCCGCCGCCGCATCACGATATTTATTCGATCGAAGACCTGGCGCAGTTGATTTACGATTTGAAATGCGTGAATCCGCGGGCGCGGATTTCGGTGAAGCTGGTGGCCGAAGCGGGAGTGGGGACGGTGGCGGCGGGCGTCGCCAAAGCGCACGCGGATGTGGTGCTGATCAGCGGACACGACGGCGGAACGGGCGCGTCGCCGCTGACTTCGATCCGGCATGCGGGGATTCCGTGGGAGCTGGGGCTCGCCGAGACGCAGCAGACGCTGGTGTTGAACGATCTGCGCAGCAGAATCCTGGTGCAGACCGATGGCAAGCTCAAAACCGGGCGCGACGTGACGATCGCGGCGCTGCTGGGCGCAGAGGAGTTCGGATTTTCGACCGCGCCGCTGGTGGCGATGGGCTGCATCATGATGCGCAAGTGCCATCTGAACACGTGCCCGGTGGGAATCGCGACGCAGGACCCGGCGTTGCGCAGGCATTTCGCGGGTGAGCCCGAGCACGTGATCAATTATTTCTTCTTTGTGGCCGAGCAGGTGCGCGAGTGGATGGCGCGTTTGGGATTTCGAAAGATGGAAGAAATGGTGGGGCGCGTGGATCGCATCGGGATGCGAGCGGCGGTGGGGCATTGGAAGGCACGCGGGCTCGATTATTCGCAGATTCTGTATAATCCGGCGACGCCGATGCGGGTGGGGCGCAGAAAAAAGATCGCGCAGGATCACGGGATCGAGAATGCGTTCGACCGCCGGCTGTTGCCGCTGCTCGACCAAGCTCCGGTCGAGGTGGAGATGCCGGTGCGCAACGTGGATCGGAGCGTGGGGGCGATGCTGTCGGGCGAGATCGCGCGGAGGCATGGCGGCGCGGGATTGGAGCCGGACTCGATTCGGGTGCGGCTGAAGGGATCGGCGGGGCAGAGTTTCGGGGCGTTTCTGGCGCGCGGGGTGACGCTGGAGCTCGAAGGCGACTCGAACGATTATACGGGCAAGGGGCTGAGCGGAGGAAAGCTGGTGGTGAGGCCGCCGCGCGGCTCGCGATTTGCGCCGGAGGAGAACGTTTTGATCGGGAACGTCGCGCTGTATGGAGCTACATCGGGCGAAGCGTTTTTTAGCGGCCGGGCGGGGGAGCGGTTCGCGGTGCGGAATTCGGGCGCGACGGCGGTGGTGGAAGGCGTGGGCGATCACGGGTGCGAGTACATGACCAAAGGGCTGGCGATCGTGCTGGGCGCGACGGGAAAAAATTTCGCGGCTGGAATGACGGGCGGGATCGCGTACGTGCTGGATGGGACGGGATTGTTTTCGGGCGCGCTATGCAATCGTGCGGGAGTGGATCTGGAGGCGCTCGATCCGGAGGATGCGCAGGAGCTGCGCTACTGGATCGCGCGGCATGCGGAGGAGACCCGGAGTCCCCTGGCGGATCGGATTTTAGAGAATTTCGAGGCGTCGCTGGGGCGTTTTGTGAAGGTTTTTCCGAAGGAGTATAAGCGAGCGCTGGCGCAAGCGCGCGTGGCGGCGGAGGTCGCTTAAAGCGGGGAGTGGGTAGTGGGCGTGGGTAGTGGCCAGTGAGCGGGACTCAAAATGGGTAAAACGACGGGATTTCTGGAGTTCGAGCGCGAGACCGCGGCGCGGCGGCCGGTGGCGGAGCGGGTCAACGACTGGTTCGAGATTTATCAGGATTTCCCCGCCTCCGCGGTGAAGCGGCAGAGCTCGCGATGCATGGACTGCGGGATTCCGTTCTGCAATCACGGCTGCCCGCTGCACAATCTGATCCCCGATTGGAACGATCTGGTGTACCAGGGACGCTGGCGCGAGGCGGTGCGCGCGCTGCATGCGACCAACAATTTTCCGGAGTTCACCGGGCGCGTGTGCCCTGCGCCGTGCGAAGCGGCGTGCGTGCTGGGAATCAACGCGCGGCCGGTGGCGATCAAGACCATCGAGCGGTGGATCGTCGATCACGCCTTCGAGCAGGGATGGATTGAGCCGGAGCGGGCCAAAACAAAATCGGGAAAGCGCGTGGCGGTGGTCGGGTCGGGTCCGGCAGGGATGGCCGCGGCGCAGCAGCTGGCGCGGTGGGGGCACGGGGTGACCGTGTTCGAAAAAAACGACCGCATCGGAGGACTGCTGCGCTACGGCATCCCGGATTTCAAGATGGAGAAGGCCGCGATCGACCGGCGCATCGAGCAGATGCGCGAGGAGGGCGTCGCATTCGAGGTGAACGCGCACATCGGGCGCGGGATTCCGGCGACGGAGCTGCGGCGCGAGTTCGACGCGATTGTGCTCGCGGTGGGAGCCGAGCAGCCGCGCGATCTGCGCGTGGCCGGGCGCGAACTCGGCGGGATTCACTTCGCCATGGATTTCCTGACCGCGCAGAACCGGCGCGTGGCGGGCGACGCGGCGCGGAATCCGCTCACGGCGGCGGCGAAGCGCGTGGTGATTCTGGGCGGCGGCGATACGGGCGCGGATTGTCTGGGAACCTGCCATCGCCAGCGCGCGGCGAGCGTGCACCAGTTCGAGATTCAGCCGATGCCGCCGGCTTCGCGCGACCGATCGACGCCGTGGCCGATGTGGCCGCATGAGCTGCGCACGGAAAGCTCGCATGAAGAGGGCGGGGAACGGAAGTGGTCGATGGCGACCACCGCGTTCTCAGGGTGCGGGTCCGTCGAAAAACTGCATTTCGAGCGCGCGGGCGTCGAATCGGCGATGGACGCGGACCTGGTGCTGCTGGCGATGGGATTCACGGGGCCGGTGCGGGAGGGTGCGATCGAGCAGTTGGGGGTCGCGCTGGAGGCGCGGGGGAATGTCGCGACCGAGGATTATCGAACGTCGGTGGAGGGAGTGTTCGCGGCGGGCGATGCACGGCGCGGGCAGTCGCTGGTGGTGTGGGCGATCGCGGAGGGTCGCGCGGCGGCGGAGGCGGTGAATCGGTTTTTGTAGCCGGAACAGGCGCCAGGAAAGAACCCGGATTCAGGGGAGAGTGAAGGTCATTACGAACACGGTGGTTTTGAGCACCAGCGTATTGGGCGGCTGCGAGTTGGGGAAAACGTTGCCGGTGGTTTCGCCGGTGACGTAGATGGTTCCAGCGGTATCGATATCGATCCCGTAGACGATCTGCGTTCCCTCGCCGGTTATGTAGGTCGAATAGACGAGTTGGCCGGCGGGAGGCTGGGAAGGGTCGAGCACGGCGACGAAGCCGTCGATTGAGCCGCCGACCGAGGACGAGTACATCGCGTTGGCGGTCACCGGGAAATCCGGGGAGAGCGTGTAGCCGCCCAAATACATGCGGCCGGACGGGTCGACGCGCAGATCGTAGGCGACTTCGCCGCCGCTTCCGCCGAAAAAGGTGGAATACAGCAAGCCCTGGCCGGGCGTAACGGCCGGCGAGGTGTTGAGGATCGAAAGGAAGGCGTTCCCCGGCCCGTTGAGCGTGGTCTGGTAGCCGTTGAAGGTGACCGGAAAATCGGGGGAAAGAGTGTAGCCGGTGAGCGCGATGTTGCCGGGGCTGGGTGTCAGGGCGATCCGTTTCACGCTATCGAGCACCGATCCGCCCAGGTAGGTCGAGTAGTTGAGGGTGCCCGCGTTCAGATTCATCACGGCCAGAAATCCGTTGGCGGCGCCTGCGCCGAAGCCCTGCTGATTCGCGTTGGAGGTGATCGGAAAATCGGGCGATCCGGTCTGACCTCCGATGTAGGCCAGGCCGGTGGAATCGACCACGATGGAGTTGCCTTCATCGTCGTTCGAGCCGCCCAGATAGGTGCAGTTCAGCAGGGACGCGGTGCTGTATTGGGTGGGATCGAACTCGGCGACCCACGCGTTGTTGCCGGTGGTGGAGGTGAGGGTGCTCTGATACGCATTGGCGGTCACCGGCAGGTCGACCGAGGTGGTCCAGCCGGTGACATAGATTTTTCCGTTGGCGATCGCGATGCCGTTGCCCTGATCGCTGCTCGCGTTACCCGCATTATTGGTCGTGCCGCCGAAATAGGTGGAATAAATCAGCCCGTTCGCGCCGGGCTGAGAGGGATCGAGCATGGTGACAAAGGGATGCGAGTTGCTTCCGGCGTAGGTGGCGTTGTACGCGCTGACCGAGGAGGGGTAGTTGGTCGAATCGGTCTGGCCGGTGATGTACATGACGCCGTCGGGATCGACCACCATCTGCGTGGCGATGTCGGTCGACTGGCCGCCGATGTAGCTGCAATAGAGGACGGCATTGGCGCCCGCGGTGGGGTCGATCTGCGCGACCCACACGTGTTGGGGACCGAGCGGCGGCGTGCTCTGGTAAGCCTGCTGGGTCACCGGGAATTCGAGCGAGAAGGTGTTGCCGGCCAGGTAGACCTTGCCGGTGGGATCGTGGCCGACGGAAACGACGCTGTCGACGTTTTCACCGGAAAGATAGGCGGAGTAGGTGATGGTGGGGTCGATGGTGAGCGCGCGGCGCGGATCGTAACCGGCGAGCTTCAGGCGCGCGAGGCGGCCATGGAGCACGTAGCGGGAGTCGATGGCGACGATTTCGCCGGAAGCCCGGCGCTGGTAGACCACCGGCTTGCGCTGCGTAATTTCGCCCGCGCCGCAATCGAGTACGATCTCGCCGCGATCGTTCAGGCGCACCGATTTCGCGCCTTCAAAGCGCATGCGGATGCGCGACGGATCGGCTCCGGGGGCGATTTCGAAATCGTATTCGATGTCGTGGCCGTCGCCGTAGTAGACCACGTCGATGCCGGGCCAGATGGCGGCGCGGCGCAGCCGCTTGAAGCCCTGAACGCCGGCGTATTTATGTCCGACGAAATAGTTGATTTTCGTGTTGAGCGGCTTTTCCCCGGCGAAATTCGCGGATTTTTTCGCGCCCGGGAAGGTGAGCATGACGGATCCGGCGGAGGTGCGGATGAAGGTGCCGCGGTCGGCGAACAGAAATGCGTAGCCGGGGCCGCGAGCCGACCATTTGACGGGAGAGCCCTCGCCCCATTGGGCCTCGAGTCGTGGATTCGGCTCGAAACGCAGGGGCGCCGTATCGAGAACGGTGGCGCCGGATGCGCTTAAGCAGGAAAATACCGCGAGAACCAACCGCATGTGCTTTGAGACGTAACCTCGGAATCCTATGGTTTCAACAGATCTTAACTATTAGACCACACCAGGGCTCACTTGAGGAGGTAGATTTTGAGCGCGCCGAGCGTGCCGCGCGTGATATCTTCGCGCGCGGCGACCGATGGTGGAATCGAGGAACAGGTGTTCCAGGCGAGGTAGTAATCGGCGTTGTGGCGGGCGAGGTCTTCGGCCGCGGTGGTGTCGCCGAGGAAAGGGAGATCGAGGTAATAGGCGAGGTACAGCGAATCGTTCCAGTTTCCGCAGGCGGCGAGGTTTCCGTGAAGCGGAAAACGGGTGTGGATTTCGCGGCTGAGCTGGTACGATGCGCGGCCGTCGTTGTACTGGCCGATGGCATTGCGCGCAGGCAGCAGCAGAAAAGAGATGGCAAACGCGGCGGCCAGCGTTTTTCGCGCGGCGCTCGACATGCGGCCGCTTCGAAGCGCGGCTTCGACGACGGTTCCTCCGGCGAGCACGAACAGCAGCGTGGCGGGCCACATGTAGCGCTCGACCACGGTGATCAATAGATACCCCAAGGGGTATGTGAGGATCGTCAAGACGGGTAGCGGCCAATACACCCGTTTGGGCGGCGCGGACATTCCCCAGAGCGCGTAGGCCAGGAGGAGCGCGATCGACAGGATGGAGCTTTCGAGCCAGATTACGGACAGGTCCTTGAGATTCGCGGCGGCCAGGCGCGCTTCGTAACCAAGGCCGGCGCGGCTGAGCGGGCTCCACGCGGGGAGGCTGTCGAGCGGGGGATCTTCCCAGAAGCTGAGGGCGCGAGGGTTGGGAGGGTCGAGCAGGCGCTGATATTGAGGATAATCGGGGGATTGCGGACCCTCCAGGCGCAAATTGAACGCGCCCGTGGTTCCGATGGTCGGATGGCCGTATTTGTGGCTGATCGCGGCGATCCAGGGCGCGGCGAGCGCGGCGAAAACGGCGCATCCGAGGGCGAAATTGCGAAGCACGGCGCGGCGTGGCGAGCGGGTTGAGTGGACGGCGTTCATCAGCGTGAAATGGCCCGCGAAAAAGACAAAACCGTAGGATTTTGTCAGGAACGCAAGGCCTCCGAACAGGCCGCACAGCAGGCCGGCCCGGGCGCGGCCGGAATATCGCGCATCGAAGATCCAGCCGAAATACAGCAGCAGGAACGCGGCGATCAGAAGATCGGGCTCATCGCGCAGGCTGAACGCGAAGATCATGGCCGCGGCGATCCACAGGCACAGGCGGGAGACGAAGGGCGAAAGTTCGAACAAAGCGATCAGGCGCGCAAACGCGCAGAGCGCGAGAAGCCCGGCGGCGAAGCAGACGACGCGTGTCGCGGTTACACCGCTCGCGCCGAGCGCCAGGGGAATCGCGAGCAGCCAGGAATACAGCGGGCCCCAGTAAAGATTGACGGCGTCGTGCCAGTCGCCGGCGAGGTAGTGGCGCGCGACGGAGATGTAGGAGATCCCATCCGAGCCGATCACGTAACGGTATTGCGGGTAGAGGAGAACGGATAGGGCGATGTACGCCGCAACGGGGATCCACAATTTCGCGGGGCGGGCGGCGACGCGCGGAGTTTGTTCAATGAGCAATCGCGACAGCAGTATAACCCAAGTTGTGCGCGAACCGGACGGTGTAACGGCGTTACCCGCCGCCGCGCAGGATTCCACGGCCGGCGAGGACTCTGCGGACCCCGGCGGCGATGCGCTCGCCCATGGTGCCGAAGGGATTGTCGTTGACGAGATAAGTCCAGGTGGCGCCGATTCCGGCCGGTTCGGGGGATTCTTCGCCTTCGGCGATCGCGTCCACGCGCGTCATGATTTCGTTGAAAATGCGCTCGGCGTCCTGAATGAATTCGTGAAACGGCTCGCGCCCGCCCCAGCTTCTCCAGTGAATACCCTCGCGCAGCTCTTCGACCGCGGCGAGGTAATCGGCCCAGGCGGCATCGATGGCGCGCAGCACGGCGGGATCGGCGCGCTCGAACAACAGCTCGCGCCGGCGGGCGTGCACGATTTTGCGGTGATCCTCGATCAATCCTCCGTATTTGGCGAGCGTCATGCGCGCGTCGAAATGCTGGCCTTCGATGACGCGCTGGATTTCGTCCACGTTTCCTTCCCACCGATTGATTCCGTAGCGCGCCATCAGGCCGTCCTCGACGCTCACGAAAAATTGCGACGAGCCGGGATCGCCCTGGCGTCCCGCGCGCCCGCGCAATTGGTTGTCGATTCTGCGGCTCTCGTGGCGATTGGTTCCGATGACGTGCAGTCCGCCCAAGCCGGCGACGCCCGCGCCGAGCACGATATCGGTTCCACGCCCGGCCATGTTGGTGGAAATGGTGAGGGCGGCGCGCTCGCCCGCGCGCGCGATGATCGCGGCTTCTTCGGCGTCCTGGCGCGCATTCAAAACGCGGTGCGGAATGGCGATTTGCGCGCTCAGGCGCTCGGATTCGGCGACGCTCGCCGTGCCGACCAGAACCGGCCGACCGGTGGCGTGAATTTTAGCGATTTCGGCGACCACCGCGCGCTCCTTCGCGGGGCGGTCCGCATAGACAATATCGTCTTTATCGATGCGGATGACCGGGC
>JASHWA010000354.1 GCA_030044325.1 Bryobacteraceae bacterium | reverse complement strand
AAGATGCAGCCGCCCGCGCATGAGCGCCAGCACCCTCCCGCATTCCACCAGCGCCTGCGCCCCGCGCGGCGAACTTCCGTAGCGGATAAATTTGTCGGCGAGCTCGTGCGCCTGCCCCGTTCCCGGCTGCGTCGCCATCACCAGGTCGATCGCGTACTCCTGCACATGCGGCGCCACCAGAACGTGATGGCAAACATCGCGCAATCCCAGAATCGCTTCGCGATCGAGCACCTGGCGCAGCGACACCTCGTCTTTCTGAATCGTGCGCTCGACAATCGTGCTGAGATCGCTGCGCGACGGATATTTCACCAGGATCTTCATCAGAAAGCGGTCGAGCTGCGCTTCCGGCAGCGGGTAGGTCCCCTCCATCTCGATCGGATTCTGCGTCGCCATCACCAGAAACGGCGGTTCCAGCTCATGCGTCGACGTGCCGCTGGTCACCGTGTGCTCCTGCATCGCTTCGAGCAGCGCGGATTGCGTTTTGGGCGTCGCGCGATTGATCTCGTCGGCAAGCACCAGGTGCGCGAAAATCGGTCCCGGCGAAAACCGCAGCGTTTTAGAGGTGCCCTCCGTGTCGATGATCATGCTGCCGACGATGTCGGCCGGCATCAGGTCCGGCGTGAACTGGATGCGAGAGTATTTGAGGTGCAGCACCCTCGATAGCGTGCGCAGCAGCGTGGTCTTTCCCAGCCCCGGAACCCCTTCGAGCAGCACGTGCCCGCCCGCGAGCAGGCAGATCAGCACGCCGTCCACCACATCCTGCTGGCCGACGATGATTTTCCCAATCTCCTCGCGGACTTGTTTGAGCTGTGAGGTGGCGAGCTGAAGAGCGGTATCGGGCTGCACGGATACATTCTACCTCACGTGAATCACGGGAACTGCAAAAAGCAGCACTGCTGCTTCGGAACATCACTGCGCAAAGCCTGCGAGCCGCGCCAGTCATGGCGGGGGTTTAGCCGGTTTCCACACGGACTCGTGAGGGAGCGGAGCGCCCGGAACGCCGCTCAACGTGAATCGACGTGGGTTTCGCGCACTACCCAAACAGCCGGGAGGCAGCCGCGGCGCGCGGCAGGTGATCAATCCTCGCGCGCCGAATCCGCGCGCCGCCCGGAAAGCAGCCGCAGGACCAGAAGGTCCGAAGGCTGGAACGTCGTCACCGGAACGTTATTCAGGTCCTCGTCGCGATCCACCACGTGGCTGCGGATCATGGTGCGAAGCTGCTCCACGGAAATCCCCAGCTCCTCGGCGGCTTCGGACTCCGAGTATTGCGACTTCCCCGTTCTCGATGGAGGCATGGCGAGCATCGTTTCTCATTCCGATTGTAGAGTTGCGGTGGCGCAGCGCCCAATCGGTAAGAGCGCTTATTTACGCTACGGTATCGCCTGACGTACTTATGTACTAAGATTCCACTGCCGTTCGCGGGACAGCCGGTTTTGCCGGCTGTCTGGCCGCGCTCACCACCCAACCCGCTAAAATTTAGTTGATGCCCACCAACTCCCTGCGCCCCGGTACCGAAGTCCTCACCCGCGGATTCGACCCCAGCCTTTCGGTCGGCTCTGCCCGGCCCGCCGTCTTTCGCAGCTCGACCTACGTCTTTTCCAGCCCCGAAGCGGCCGAGCGAGCCTTCGACATCATGGCCGGCCGTGCCACGCCCGAACCAGGCGAGCAGATCGATCTCGTTTATTCGCGCTTCAATCACCCCAACGCCGAAATTCTCGAAGACCAGATCGTCCCGCTCGAAGCGGGCGCGCGTGCCGCGCTGGTTTTCAACTCCGGAATGGCCGCCATCGTCACCGCGCTGTTCGCCTTCCTCCGTCCCGGCGACACTGTCGTCTACACAGTGCCGATTTACGGCGGAACGCAGAAGCTGATCGAGAATTTTCTCTCCGCCTGGGGCGTCGCCGGAATCGCCGCGCCCGCCGGGCAAAGCGAAAAAATCGACGACATCATCCGCACCGCCAAAAACGTGCGCATGATCCTGGTGGAGACTCCCGCGAATCCCACCGTCATCATGACCGACATCGCGCGCTGCGCCGCTACCGCTCGCGAGCGCTCCGGGGAACGGCCGATCATCGCCGTCGACAACACCATGCTCGGCCCCGCGTTTCAACACCCGCTCGACCTGGGCGCGGATCTGGTGGTGTACTCCGCGACCAAGTATCTTTCCGGTTTCAGCGATCTCATCGGCGGCGTGGTGCTCGCGCACGACCGCGAGCTGATCCAGAAAATCCGCTCGCTGCGCGGCCTGTTCGGAAACATTTTGCAGCCCGACGAATGCTGGATGCTCGACAGCCGCCTGCCCACCGTGGGCCTGCGCATGAACCGCCAGAGCAAGAACGCGCAGCACATCGCCGAGCGCCTGGCGCGCCATCCCAAGGTCGCCAAGGTGCTTTACCCCACGCTGTTCGACGACGCCGAACAGATTCGGATCCGCCTCAAGCAGTGCGATTTTCCCGGCGCCATGTTCTCGCTCGACCTGCGCGGCGGCAAGAAGGGCGCGTTCGAATTTCTGCGCAACCTGAAGCTCGCGCGCAACGCCGTCTCGCTCGGCGGCGTCGAAACTCTGGTGTGTCATCCCAAGACCACCACGCACTCCGGGTTCACCGAACAGCAGTTCGCCGAAGCCGGAATCACGGACGGCCTGGTGCGCATCTCGGTCGGCATCGAAGACTGGCGCGACCTGTTAGGAGATTTCGAACAAGCCCTCAATGCGATGTGAGCATGGGACAGCCGGTCGCGGGTCGCCGGCTGTCTGGCCGCTCCAAGCAAACCCGGCCGCCGGGCAAGGGCGGTTCGTCCCGCTGGCAAACGCTATCCTGAATTTATGCGTCTTTGGCTTTTTCCGGTCTGCTCCCTGTGCTTCGCCCAGCACTTCACCGGCTTCAACCCCAACTCCCTCGACCGCTCGGCCGACCCCTGCAACGACTTCTATCAGTACGCCTGCGGCGCCTGGATGGCATCCAACCCCATCCCGCCAGACCGCTCCGGCTGGGGCCGTTTCGACGAATTACAGGAGCATAATCGTGTAATTCTCCACAATATTTTAGAAACCGCCATGTCCGATAAATCCGGCCGCAGCACGGTCGACCGCGAAATCGGCGATTATTACGCAGCCTGCATGGACGAGAAATCCATCGACGACCGCGGTCTCGGCGCCATCAAAGCGGAGCTCGACCGCATCGACGCCATGAGCAACAAAGGCGATCTCGCCTCCCTCGTGGCGTCCCTGTATCGGATCGGCTCCGCACCCTTGTTCCGCTTCACCTCGTCGCAGGACGCCAAGGACGCCACGCACATGATCGGCGATCTCGACCAGGGCGGCTTAGAGCTCCCCGATCGCGATTACTATCTGAAAACCGATGATAAATCCGTCGAATTACGCAAGAAATATGTCGAGCATGTGGCGCGCCTGTTCGAATTACTGGGGAATTCGCCCGGCGTGGCGAAAAATCGCGCCGACGCGGTGATGAACGTCGAAACCCGCCTGGCCCAAGGCTCCCTGGATATCGTCTCGCGCCGCGATCCGCAGAAGCTGTATCACAAGCTCGCCATCAAGGAGCTGGTCTCGCTCGCGCCCGCGTTCGATTGGCCGCAATTTTTCTCATCTATCGGTTCGCCCGCTTTCGACAGCCTGAACGTGGACGTGCCCGCATTCATTGAAGCGATGAACTCGGTGCTCGACACCACCTCGCTCGACGATTTGAAGTCCTATTTCACCGCCACGCTCGTCACCGATATTTCCAATGACCTGCCCACGCGATTTCAGCGGGAAAACTTCGATTTCTTCGAGAAAACGCTCTCCGGCGCAAAACAAATGCAGGCGCGCTGGAAGCGCTGCGTGGACGAGGTCGATCGCAATCTCGCCGACGCCCTGGGCCAAAAATTCGTCGAAAAAACTCTGGGCCAAGCCGGCCAGCGCCGCGCGCGCCAGATGGTCGCGGCGATCGAAAAGGCCATGCAGGCCGATATCAATTCCATCGACTGGATGAGCCCCGAAACCAGACAGCAGGCGCTCATCAAGCTGCACGCCGTCGCCAACAAAATCGGAACCAAAGAGCACTGGATCGATTATTCAAGCGTCACCGTCTCCCGCACCGACGCCCTCGGCAATCTCGAGCGCACCAATGCATTCGAGCTCCATCGCCAGCTCGCCAAAATCGGCAAGCCCGTGGACAAAACCGACTGGGGCATGAGCCAGCCCACCGTGAACGCGTACTACGATCCGCAGGAAAACGATATCAATTTCCCCGCCGGGATCCTTCAGCCGCCCTTCTGGGATAACCGGCTGGACGACGCCGTAAATTACGGCGCGATCGGCGCGGTGATCGGACACGAACTGACCCATGCCTTCGATGATCAAGGCCGTCAGTTCGACGCCCAGGGAAATCTGCGCGACTGGTGGACCGAGCAGGACGCCAAAGCTTTCAACCAGCGCGCGCAATGCCTGGTGAAGGAGTATTCGAGCTTCGACGCGGTCGATGACGTCAAAGTCAACGGCGAACTCACGCTCGGCGAAAACACCGCCGATAATGGCGGCCTGCGCCTCGCCTATGTGGCCCTGATGGACACGCTCGCCGGGAAAAATCCGCCCAAGCGCGACGGCTTCACCGCCCAACAACGCCTGTTCCTCGGATGGGCGCAGATCTGGTGCCAGAATCGCACCGACGAATCCGCGCGCGTGCACGCGCAGGTCGACCCGCACTCGCCCGGCAAGGACCGCGTCAACGGAGTCGTCTCCAACATGCCGGAATTTCAGCAGGCGTTCGCCTGTCGCAGCGGACAGATCATGGTCCGTTATCCGGCTTGCCGCGTGTGGTAAAAGAGAATTCGTGTCCGCAGAGGTTCTCGAAATTTTTCGCGAAACCGGCGCGTATCTAAAAGGCCACTTCCGCCTCACCAGCGGCCTGCACTCCGGCGAATATCTGCAATGCGCGCTGGTTTTGCAGCATCCCGAAATCGCCGAGCGCTTCGGCCGCGAGCTCGCCCAAAAACTTCCCCGCGCCGCGCTTGTCGCATCGCCGGCGATCGGCGCATTGACCATCGGCCATGAGGTCGCCCGCGCTGCCGGAGCGCGCTTCATCTTCACCGAACGCGACGCTTCGGGCACAATGACCCTGCGCCGCGGATTTTCCGTCACGCCCGGCGAAACCGCCATCGTCATTGAAGACGTGGTCACCACTGGCGGCAGCACCAAAGAAGTGATCGATATGCTCCGCGCCGCCGGCGCGAACGTGCTCGGCGCCGGATCGATCATCGATCGCAGCGGCGGCCGCGTCGACCTGGGCGTTCCTCGCGTTGCGCTCGCCACGCTCAACGCCGTCGCGTGGACGCAGGAAGAATGCCCGCTGTGCCGCGAAGGTCTGCCCATCGAAAAACCCGGCTCCCGTGCGACCAATTAGGATCACCGTCGCCTATGACGGGACCGATTTCCACGGCTGGCAGGTCCAGCCCGGCCTCCGAACCATCCAGTCCGAAATCGAGCGCGTGCTCGGCGAAATCGAAGGAACTCCCGTCCAGGTCATCGCCTCAGGCCGCACCGACGCCGGCGTCCACGCGCTGGCGCAGATCGCCGCGTTCATGCTTTCCAATCCCATCCCTGTCGAAAACCTTCGCCGCGCGATGAATCGCCTGCTCCCGCGCGACATCCGCATTCTCGACGCATCCATCGCGCCCGAAAACTTCCATCCGCGTTACGACGCCGTCGCGAAAACCTACGAATATCGCATCCTGCGCTCGGAAATCTGCCAGCCCTTCGATCGCCGCTACGTGTATCACCATCCCTATCCGCTCGACGAAGCCCGCATGATCGAGCTCGCGCCGCTGATCGAAGGCGCCCACGATTTCACCGCCTTCGCCGCTTCCGACGATCGCGACGAGCCCGGCCACACGAAAGTCCGCACAATCTACTGTTCGCGTCTGGCCCGCCAAGCCGACCGCCTGATCTATCGCGTCCGCGGCACCGGATTTCTGAAACACATGGTGCGCAATATCGTCGGCGTCCTGCTCGAAATCGGAAAAGGAAACCTCGCGCGCCAGGATCTCGAAGCCCGCCTGCGCCCCCACAGCCAAATTCCCCCCGGGCCCACCGCCCCCGCGCGCGGATTATTCCTGATCACCGTCGAATATTGATTTATTTCTCGAAAATAATCAACAATTTCAGTGTCCGATCCCCATTCCCGGTTCCCAATACCCACTACCCTCGAATCAGAAAGGACCGGGGCGCCCATCGGCTAACGGTTCTACCGCGCGGCGTGAAGTGCTCGAGCTGATTTACAAAAGCGTCGCAACGTCAAGCGATGGGCGACCAATCGGCGCGTGAGGTACCGGTCAGCAGTCGCACGTGAATGGGGCGATTCCCTTACCGTTGAGGGACAAATTCGACGGGGTGGCCACAAACGAAATAAAAAACGGGCTCAGGAAAGGGGACAGACTGGACGCAAACCATTCAAGCCGTCCACAACGGTGACCGTGGACAGACCGTCTGTCCCTTTTCTTGAGCATCCTTGTTTAGCCCGCGTTCCGCGTCTCTACCGGTATTCCGCCTGAAGCTCGTCCAGAGTTTTCGATCCCGGACAAAGCTTCTCATACGGAATCTTCGCGAGCGCGACATCCGGAGTCCCGTTCAACTCATGCACGTCCGCGACCGACTCATCCACGTACAACAATCCCGTCACCACTTCGCCGTCGCCCTGATGCTCGGACAGGTATTCGTACACCTTCCGCCGGTCGGTCGGATCGTAATCCGGAGGAACTCCCTTGAACCGCACCACGCTGCCGTCGTGCATCGCGACGCTCACCGCTCCGTTCTGCCCGATGGTCGCCAGAATCTCGGAAGCCGGCGGAACGAAATCCGTCTCCGTCGCCTTCAGCATGTTGTTGCGCGTGTACAGATAGCTCTTGGTCGAACCGTTGTGGTCGTTGAAAGTGACGCACGGCGAAATCACGTCCACCAGCGCGAATCCGCGATGCGCCAGGGCCGCCTTCAGAATCGGCACAAGCTGCTCCTTGTCACCCGAAAAACTGCGCGCGACAAACGTCGCGCCCAGCGACAACCCCAGCATAATCGGGTCGATGGGGCCCAGGTGGTTCGGCTCGCCCCGCTTGCTCTTTGACCCGATATCCGCGGACGCCGAGAACTGCCCCTTGGTCAGACCATACACCCCGTTGTTTTCGATCACGTACAGCATCTTCACGTTGCGCCGGATCGCGTGGCACATGTGACCGATGCCGATCGACAGCGAATCGCCGTCGCCCGAGATGCCGATGTAAGTCAGCTCGCGATTGGCGGCGTTGGCGCCCGTCGCAATCGCCGCCATGCGCCCGTGCGCCGAGTTGAACCCGTGCGCGCCGCTCACAAAATACGTCGGCGTCTTCGACGAGCACCCGATCCCGCTCATCTTCGCGATCATGTGCGGCGCGAGCGAAAGCTCGAAGCACGCGCGCACGATCGCCGCCGTAATCGAGTCGTGCCCGCACCCCGCGCACAGCGTGGACATCGCGCCTTCATAATCCCGAACGGTCAGCCCGAGCTCATTGCGATGCAAGCTCGGATGTACGGCAACTGGTTTTGAAATCGATGGCATGTTCTTACCCGTGCACCGCCGCCGGCGCTTCACTTGTTTCCAACTGGTGGGTAATCGAATCGATTACGCGCTGGGCGCTCAGAGGAAATCCTCCATACACCAGCACGCTGCGCAATTTTTCCTTGGCAACGCCTGTCTCAAGCGTGATCAGCGAGCGCAACTGCGCGTCCCGATTCTGTTCCACAATAAACGAAAATTCGTGTGCATTCAGGAATTCCTCGACCGCCGGATCGAACGGAAATCCTCGAATGCGCATAAAATCCGCCTGAACTCCGCGAGATTCGAGAACATCCAGCGCCTCGCGCACCGCGCCGTCGCACCCGCCCGAAGTGACCACGCCGAACTGGGCGCGCTTCCTGCGCTCAAGAATCGGCGCCGGCACGAACTTCGCCGCAGCCTTGTGCTTCTTCAGCAGCCGGTCGACCACTTCCTGATATTCGGCCGGCGTCTCCGTATACCCGCCGAACTTGTTGTGACCCGATCCGCGCGTGAAAAACGAGCCTTTTTCGCTGACTCCAGGCAGTGTGCGCGCCGCGATGAAATTTTCATCTTCGTCCGTATAGCGCAAAAATTTCGAAATCCGATCGAGGTCCGCCGCATCCAGCACGCGCCCGCGATCCGGCCGGTACGAGTCGTCCCAAGTGAGCTTGGGCACCACCCAGTCGTTCATTCCGATATCCAGATCGCTCAGCATAAATACGGGCGTCTGAAACCGCTCGGCCAGATCAAACGATTTTGCGGCGAATTCGAAACATTCCGCCGGATTCGCCGGATAAAGACAAATGTGTTTGGTATCGCCGTGCGACGCGTAGGCGCACTCGAAGAAATCGCCCTGCTGCGTGCGCGTCGGCATCCCCGTGGACGGCCCCACGCGCTGTATATCCATGATCACCGCGGGAATCTCCGCGTAATAGGCGAGCCCCAGCAGCTCGTTCATCAGCGAAATTCCGGGCCCGGAGGTCGAAGTGAACGCGCGCGCGCCGTTCCAGCTCGCCCCGATCACCATCCCGATCGCCGCCAGCTCGTCTTCAGCCTGCAAAATCAGCGCGTTCATGCGCCCCGTCTGCGGATCCTTGCGATACTGCTTGCAGAAATCGGTGAACGCGTCCATCACCGATGTCGAGGGCGTAATCGGATACCACGCCGCCACAGTCGCGCCTGCATACACGCAGCCGAGCGCGGTCGCCGTGTTCCCATCAATGAGAATCTTGTCGCCATTTTCGTCCATCTTTTCCAAACGAAACGGCAGCGGATCGAAATTCTCTTTCGCGTACTCATAGCCGAGCCGCAGCGCCTTCTGATTCGACGCGCGCAGCGCTTTTTTCGCCGCGAACTTCTCTTCCAGAAGCTGCTCGACGACCTCCATATCGACGTCCAGCGCCGCGATCAGCGCGCCCGCATACGCGATATTCTTCATCAGAATCCGCTCGCGCGATTCGCGGAAGTTCTCGTTGCACATCTTCGCCAGCGGCACGCCCAGGAAGGTCACGTCCGCCCGATGCAGGTGCGGATCGAGCGGCCACGTCGAATCGTACAGCACGAACCCGCCCTCCCGAACCTCGTTAATATCGCGATCGTACGTCTGCGAATTCATCGCCACCATCAGGTCGTAATCGAGCGCCCGCGCCGTATATCCGTCTTTGTTGACGCGAATCTCGTACCACGTCGGCAGCCCCTGAATATTCGACGGAAACAGATTTTTTCCCGAAACCGGAATCCCCATGCGGAAAATCGCCTGCATCAGCAGCCCGTTCGCGCTGGCCGACCCGGTCCCGTTCACATTGGCGAGCTTGATCGCGAAATCATTCACCCGCGTCGCAGCAGGAGTCGATGCAATCATCGCCCCACCCCCGCGCGATTCAGGGTGCAAACTACGCCGTTACGCATGCGGCCCTCCCGGCATACGGCGTCTCGAGCTCGAATTTCTGCATGTCCCACGCCGCGGTGGGACAACGTTCGGCGCACAGGCCGCAATGGACGCACAGGTCCTCGTCTTTAATCATGAGTCGTTTGGTTTGCGGAAGCGGCGCGGATGCGTACAGGTCCTGGGTCAAATTCAGCGCCGGCGCGGAAAGCCGCTCCCTTAACTCCTCTTCTTCGCCGTCGCGCGCGATGGTCAGACACAGCAGCGGGCAGATGTCGATGCAGGCGTCGCATTCGATGCACTTGTCCGCGGTAAAAACCGTCTCGATGTCGCAGTTGAGGCAGCGCTGAACCTCCCTCGCAGTCTGCTCGGCGTTGAACCCGAGCTCCACTTCGATGGTCAGCTTCTGAAAGCGTTCGAGCAGATCGACGTGCGTCATCTTCTGCCGCTGCGCGGGATCGTAGTCGTTGTGGTAGCTCCACTCCGAGAGCCCCATCTTCTGGCTGATGAGATTTTTTCCGTACGCCGGCCGATCCGTCACCGCCACGCCC
>JASHWA010000353.1 GCA_030044325.1 Bryobacteraceae bacterium | reverse complement strand
ACGAACTTACCCTCCGCGTCGGTGGAGGAGGTGAACCCCGTGCGGGTCGCTCCGCCGCTGACCGGACCCATCGGCTGCAAGCGCAGCGAGGCGTGTTTCAACGGCGAGCCGGTGGATGCGCTGATCACCTGGCCCTCCAGCACGCATTTCTGTTCATCGGCGGACGCAGCCGGCGCGGCCGGTTGCGCCTGAAACGCAAGAAAGAACAACGCAGTGAACATAGCCGCCTCGCAAATGGTTCAGTGCTTTCGCCTGTACCCGCAGCGTCACACCCGTGCCCGCGACGCCACAAAAATCGCCAATTTCCGGCCTTTTTCCCTAACATAGCAGCTTACATTCCACGCTAGCGGCGCACAGGTTATCATTTCCCCATGACTCACACATTTACAAGCTGGGATGCGGTGCCGCTCGAATCGATGAGCGAGCTGATCTCGCGCAAATTCGTCGCGGGCGAGAAAGCCATGCTCGCGCACATTTATTTAAAGAAGGACGCGGTGGTGCCCGAGCATCATCACGAAAGCGAGCAGATCACCTTCATCGTCCAAGGCGCGCTCAAATTCGAGCTCGAAGGCCGCGAGGTGATCGTGCGCACGGGCGAGGTGCTGGTGATCCCGTCGAACGTTCCGCATCGCGCGGTCGCGCTCGAAGATACCGTCGATATCGACGTGTTTTCGCCGCTGCGCATGGACTGGATCAATAAGGACGACGCGTATCTGCGCCGCGGCGAGCGCGAGAGGACCTGATGGATCTCGGACTGAAAGACAAAATCGCGATCGTGGCCGCATCGAGCCAGGGATTGGGCAAAGCGGTCGCGCTGGGGCTGGCGGGCGAGGGAGTGAAGCTGGCAATCTGTTCGCGCAATCGCGACGCGCTCAGCAAAACCGCGGACGAAATCGCGAAAAGAACCGAGGTGTTCGCTGCGCCGGTGGACGTCACGCGTGAAGATGAGGTGCGCGCGTTCGTCGATCAGACCGCATCGCGATTCGGGCGCGTGGACATCTGCGTAACCAACGCCGGTGGTCCGCCGGCGAAGCCGTTCGATGCGACCGTGACCGAAGAATGGCGCCGCGCCATCGACCTGAATTTCATGAGCACGCTGTTTTTCGCGCAATCCGTGCTGCCGCGCATGCGCGCGCAGCGCTGGGGACGCCTGATCACCATCACTTCGCTCACGGTGAAGCAGCCGGTGGACGGCCTTATTCTTTCGAATTCGGTGCGCGCGGCGGTCGCGGGATTGGTCAAGAGCCTGGCGAACGAATACAGCCCGCACAACGTTCTGGTCAACAACGTCTGCCCCGGCTACACGGCGACGGACCGGCTGGTGGAGCTTTCCTCGACGCTTGCAAAGGCTTCGGGCGCCGCGCCGGCGGAGATCGAGAAGCGCTGGACGTCGCAGATTCCGCTGGGCCGGCTGGCCGACCCGCGCGAGTTCGCCGACGCCGTGGTGTTTTTGTGCTCGCAGCGCGCGAGTTATATCACCGGCCAGTCCATCGCGATCGACGGCGGCTTCGCGAGGGGCCTGCTGTAAAACTCGGGTTCGCAGGTGAGCAGTGAGTGGTCCGTCGTCGTCGACGGGCTGCCAACCACTCTCTACTAACGAGCTTGTACCATTATCCATATGCCATTTTCACTGAAGGGAAAGTCCGCGCTGGTCACCGGATCGGGCCGCGGGATCGGGCGCGCCATCGCTTTGCAGCTGGCCGAATACGGCGCTTCCGTGATGCTCAACGACATCGATCGCGAGCCGCTGATGGAAACCGGATCGCTGATCGACGCGGCCGGGGGCGCGGCCAAAGCGCTCGCCGGCGATATCACCCATCCGGAGTTTCCGCAGAAGCTGGTGGAGGCGACGGTGAACGGCTTCGGCTCCATCGACATCATCGTCAACAATGCCGGCTACACCTGGGACAACGTGATCCAGAAGATGAGCGATGAGCAGTTTCAGGCGATGCTGGATATTCACGTGGTCGCGCCGTTCCGCATTTTGCGCGCGGCGTCGGGATATATTCGCGAAACGGCCAAACGCGAGATTGCCGAAGGGAAGCGCGTGATGCGCAAGGTGGTGAATATCACTTCAGTTTCGGGCGTGGACGGCATCGCCGGGCAGGCGGGCTACGGAACCGGCAAGGCCGCAATCAACGGGCTGACCAAGGTGATGGCCAAGGAGTGGGGACGTTACAACGTCACGGTGAATTCGGTGGGGTTCGGATTCATCGAGACGCGCCTGGTTCAGCCGCTCGGCGAAAACACGACCATCGAGATGAAGGGCCGGACCATCAAGGTCGGCGTGCAGCAGGCGACGCGCGACGCGGTCGCCACGCATTGCCCGCTGGGCCGGGCGGGAACGCCGGAAGAAGCCGCGGGCGCGGTGCTGTTTTTCTGCTCGCCGTTGTCGGATTACGTGAGCGGCGAAATTCTGGTGGTCAGCGGAGGGTCGAGATCGTAACCGTGGGACAGCCGGTCGGAGTTTGCCGGCTGTCTGGCTTGTCAATGCCGGTTTTCCGCCAGCAACGCCTGCAA
>JASHWA010000352.1 GCA_030044325.1 Bryobacteraceae bacterium | reverse complement strand
TGCATTCTACTTACCAATACAAAAGGTCGAAAAAATCCGGTTCAGAATGTCATCGGCCGTCGTCGCTCCCGTGATCGCGTCCAGCGCTCGAAGCGCGGAATAAAGATCGAGCAGCAGCATCTCATGCGGAATGCCGGCTGAGGCCGCGTTGCGCGCCTGGTTCAACGCTTCGCGCGATTCTTTTAACAACTGCTCATGGCGAAGGGCGGTGATGAAGCCGCCCTCCTGCTCGATTTGACCGCGTGGAGCGATGGTATCGATGATCGCGCGGCGCAGTTCCGCGATTCCTTCGCCCGTCAAGGCGGAAACCGCGAGCGCGTCCGCGCGTCGAACGCCCAAGTCGCATTTGTTTCCCACCACCAGCCGTTTTCCATGCACGCGCGCGATCAACTCTTTGTCATCGTCGCGCGCCGGTTCCGAAACGTCGACCACGATCAGCGTCACATCGGCGTCGGCCATCATGCGATAGCTGCGCTCGATTCCGAGGCTCTCCACCAGGCTCTCGCCTTCGCGAATCCCCGCCGTGTCCACAAATTTCACCGGAATCCCGTCGAGCGATGCCGTTTCCGAAACCAGGTCGCGCGTGGTTCCGGGGATCTCCGTCACGATCGCGCGATCCTGTTCGAGCAGGCGGTTGAACAAACTGCTCTTGCCGACGTTGGGCCGGCCCACGATCGCCAGCGTGAATCCCTTATGCACCAGCTTTCCGTAAGCGAAGCTCGCGATCAGAACATCGATAGGCGAAGCAACCAGCCCGATGCGCCGCAAAATTTCTTCCGCGGGCGCGACGCTGATATCGTCCTCGGCGAAATCGATTCCCGCTTCGAGCAGCGCGATCAATTCCAGAAGCTGATCCTTCACCGGCTTCAATCGCCGCGAAACCGAACCCTCCGCCTGCTGCGCCGCGATCTTCGCCTGGTACAAAGTAGTCGCGTCGATCAGGTCGCGAATCGCCTCCGCGCGTGGAAGATCGATGCGGCCGTTCATGAACGCCCGCAACGTGAATTCGCCCGGTTCGGCGAGCCGCGCGCCCGCCGAACACGCCTGTTCGAGCGCATGCCGCAGCACCACCGGCGATCCGTGACACGAAATCTCGATCACGTCCTCTGCCGTGTACGATTTCGGCGCGGCGAACCAGGTGACCAGAACGCTCGGATCCGCGTCCGGCAATTCGGCCAGCGTGGCGACGCGCGGCGCAAGTTCTCCATGAATCCGCAGGATGGTTCGAGCGATCGCACACGCCTCCGGCCCGGAAATGCGAACAATCCCGATCCCTCCGCGTCCCGGCGGAGTAGAAACGGCGGCGATCGTGTCCCTTAACTGCATGAATAAGCCGCGAATAAACGCGAATGAACGCAAATCCGAAATTCGCGTTTATTTGCGTTCATTCGCGGCGGAAAGAGATTTTATCGCCGTCTCTGCCGTCGATCGCGATCGCGCCCGAACGGCTTCCTGGGGCGATCGTCTTCCGGCCGCGGCCGCGGCGGACGAATCGGCTCGGGCAGCGTTTTCATGTCCGACGGCACCACCACCACCTGCCGGAGCGGTCCTAAGCCTACGCTTTCGCTGCGAACCTCGGTCTGATCGCGCAGCGCCAGGTGAATGATGCGCCGCTCGCGGCTGTTCATGGGGCTGAAGTGGAACGGCACGCGCGTCTTCTTCACCCGCTCCGCTGCGGCCAGCGCGCTCATGCGCAGCTCTTCGATGCGCAGCACGCGATAATCGTTGGCGTCGAAACAGATGCGCGAATGCTCCTCCGGCGACATCCCCAGCGCTTCCATGGTCAACTGCTCGAGCGCCAGCAGAAGCTCGGCTTTATTGGTGAGCAGCAGATCCACGTCGCTTCCGCTGAAGCGCACTAAAATGTCGGGATTTTCGAAATCGGGATGCGGCGTTTCGCCTTCGGAAACCGAATAATCCAGCTTGAAGCCGCCCAGCCTGCACACGGTGTCGAGAAACTGCTCCACTCGCGGACCCGCTTCGGCTACCGTATACTTCTTCTCTGCCAATCCTATCGTTTCCTTTTCGGAGCCGGCTTCACGTCCACCACCGCGGGCGGCGGCGCGCTGCCCCGATTCATCGCCCACTGCATCGCGATCGCTACCAGATTGCTGGTTAAGTAGTATAGCACCAGTCCCGACGGCAGATAGTAGAACATGTAGCCGAAGATCAGCGTCATGAACATCATCATCTTCTGCTGCGAGGGATCCGAGCCAGGGCTGGGCGTCATTTTTTGCGTCAGGAACTGCGTCACCACCATCAGCACCGGCAGCAGGTGGATGGGCAACGTTTCCGGCTGCGAAAGATCCTTCACCCACAGCCAGCTCGCGCCGCGCATCTCGATCGAAACGCTCAACACTTTCCAGAACGCGTACAGGAACGGAAGCTGGATCAGCATCGGGAAGCATCCGCCCATCGGGTTGACGCCTTCCTTCTTATACAGCTCCATGATTTCCGCGTTCTGATCCGCCTTTTTGGGGTCGCGCAGCCCGATGCCTTTGTACTTGTCGTTGATCGCTTTGATCTGCGGTTGCAGGCGCTGCATCTTCTTCGCCGATTTCAGGCTCGAAATGCGCAGCGGGAACATCAGCAGGTTGATTCCCACCGTCACCAGGACAATCGCCCATCCCCAGTTGCCCACGCCGTGATCCGCGGTCCAGTTCACCACCAGAAACAACGGCTTGGCGAGAACTTCGAACCATCCCCAATCGATCAACTGGTCCAGTTTGGGATCCACTTTCTTGAGCAGGTCGGTATCTTTCGGCCCCACGAACAGCTTGAAAACATTGGCGCCCTCGCCGCCCACCCCCACCCCCACGTGTTGCACATCCTTGTTATCGGGACCCGCAACCGTATCCGAGTACGTGGTCACTTCGACCGGCGAACGCCCGCTCGGAAGAAACACCGCCGCGAAATACTTGTCCTCGACTCCGGCGAAGGAATCGCGATCGGTCGCCGAAACCGGTCCGTTCTTTGCTGTTTTCGCGTCGTTCTGCACCAGCTTCGAATTTTCGAGATTGTAGTAGACCGCGCGTTGATCGCCCGCCGGATTATTCACCGTCTCGTCGCCGAATCCGCCGCGCCACTCGATCGAATGCGCCACCGGAACGCCGCTGTCTGTCACCTGCGTGTCCACCGTCACCAGGTAGCTGTCTTTTGCGAACTTGAACAGCTTGGTCACCTCCACCCGCCCGTTCGAGTATTCGAACTTGAGGTCCATGCCGTCGTCGGTGCGATTCACCGTGTACAGCCCCGCATTGGCGTCCGCTTCCTGATCGGATTTAAACGCGAGCGAAAACGGCGCCGGCGCCTTCGCCAGCGCAGCCTGGTTCACCAGGTCGAGCGGCTTGCCGTCGTGATCCTTGAATTTCTTGAGAGTCCAGTTCTTCGCCACCGCGCCGCGATTCGAGAACACCACGTGATAAAAATCTGTGTCCACCGTCACGGTCTGTTCGCTCGCCGCGTGGATCTGCCCCGGCATTTCCACCGGAACGGCCGGTTTTGCCGGAATGGGCTTGGGCGCTTCGGCAGTTTTCGCGACCTCCGCCGTCTTCGCCGACGCCGCCGCCGCGGGCGCGGCCGGTGGCGGTTTA
>JASHWA010000351.1 GCA_030044325.1 Bryobacteraceae bacterium | reverse complement strand
GGATCGCGGGACCTCCCGCGGCGCCACGCTGCTCGACGTCCCAGCCGGCCTTTTCAAGCAACGCGTGCCGCGCGGCGATCAGGCAGGTGATGTGCGCCATCTGGCATCCGCCGGTGAACGCGAAGCTCGCGCCGGCGGGCAGGCCGAGGATGTCCTTGAGCCATTCGCCCGCCACCTCTTCGACAACGGCCGCCGCGGGCGAACAGGCGTACAGCGCGGCGTTTTGATCCCACGCGCTGACCAGCCAATCCGCGGCGAGCGCCGACGGCAGCGTTCCGCCGATCACCCATGCGAAGAAGCGCCCGCCCGACGACGCGATCAGGCCGGGGTCGGCGGCGCAGGCGAGCTCGTCGATGATCTGCTCCGGCGCGACGCCATCCTCATCGAGCGGGCGGGCGAATCGCGCGCGCAATCGCGCATGATCCTCGGCCACGCCGACGCGCCGCCCGGGCAGGTCTTCGAGATAGGCGACGGCGTGCCGGAAAGCGGAGTCGAGCGCTCCGCGATAGCAATCCATGGCCCAAGTATCGCACCGGGCCACGGACGGCTCCAGCCGAAAACGGACGTCTACTTATTTCGACTTCCTGGACGAGGCGGCCTGAGGGGCGCCGATTCCGAAATCCCAGACCTGCATGTTCAGCTTGTTTTCGGTGTACTCGACCAGCGCGTATTCGCCCGGATCGAGATCGTGCTCCGGCCAGATTTTAAACAATGCGTCGCCGTCCTGTTTGCGGAACGTAGGGACGTCGTCATGTTTTTCCTGAATTTCCTTGGTCAGCGGGATCACCTCGACCGTCTCCACCACGCGATATCCCTTTTTGCGCCCGAGCTTGATGATTCCGAAACGCTCGTCCTGCGACAGGCGAATGTAAAACTCCGGCCGTTTTTCGCCGATTCGCAGTTCGGAATTTTCGCCGTCGAGCTCCACCGTGCGCCTGCCCGTGATCGCGGGCAACGGCGAGAGAACCTGCAGCACCGTGCGTTTCTTGTCGCTCACGAGCTTCGATTCGGCCTCTTTCACCGGATCGAGCTTCCCGCTGTGAATGTAATAGACGCCGTCGGCTTTGGGCACCTCCTCGACTTCCTTCGCGGCTTCGGCGAGCGCGGTATCTTCTTCGGCCTGCGCTTTCCGGTCCGCCTTCACTTCAGCCTCATGCTCGGCGATTTCTTTTTTGGTGCGATCGAGGTCCACCAGGTCGAGCGGAATTTCCTCCCACTCCTCGCGCTCCGTGCTGTAGAAGCGGACCCGGTCGGTTTTCACTTCATACTGGTTGGTGAGCTGATAGCCGCCGTCTTTGAGATACAACTTGAAAGTCGCGCCGAACGCAGCGGCGGCGAAGAGAAGAAAAACGCACAGACGGTACCGCATCGCGAGGTTCCTTCTAACGGTCAATTACCTTTATTATGAAGCAATGAAATATCGCACACTCGGCCGCACCGGCATCGAAGTCAGCGATATCGGCTACGGCGCGTGGGGCATCGGCGGAGGGATGTGGCAGGGGGCGAGCGACGACGAATCGATCGCCGCGCTCCAACGCGCGCTGGCGCTGGGATTGAATTTCATCGACACCGCGCTGGTCTACGGCGACGGACACAGCGAGCAACTGGTGGGCAGGATCGCGCCGAAACCGGTCACCATCGCGACCAAAATTCCGCCGAAAAATTTTTTGTGGCCCGCGCGGCCCGGCATTCCGGTCGAGCAGACGTTTCCTTACGACTGGATCATCTCCTCGACCGAAAAAAGCCTGAAAAATCTCGGCCGCGAACGCATTGATTTGCAGCAATTGCATGTGTGGAATCCGGAATGGATCGATTCGGAGATCTGGCGCCGCGCCTTCGAGGATCTGAAAGAGTCCGGTAAAGTGCGATTCGTGGGGGTTTCGATCAACGACCATCAACCCGATTCCGCGCTCGAGCTGGTGCGCACGGGCTTGATCGACAGCGTGCAGGTGATCTACAACATTTTCGACCAGTCGCCCGAACCGCGCCTTATGCCGTTATGCCGCGAGATGGATATCGGCGTTCTGGCGCGCGTCCCGCTCGATGAAGGCGCGCTCACCGGAAAAATCACGGAACATACCACGTTCCCGGAGGGCGATTTCCGCAACCGTTACTTTCGCGGCGAGCGAAAGCGCGAAGTCGTCCGGCACGTCGCCGCGCTCGAAAAGGATCTCGAAGGCTTCGGCTCCCTGGCCGAAATCGCGCTGCGTTTCTGCCTGTCAAACCTCGCCGTCTCGAGCGTGATCCCCGGAATGCGCACGGTGCGCAACGTGGAATTGAACGTGGCGGCATCCGATGCCGGCCCGCTGCCGCTGGACCTGCAGGCGATTTTGAAGAAGCACGCCTGGGAAAAGAATTTTTATAGCTGAGATGCCCAGCCGCGCCGTTCGCCCGCTCTCCGCGTTGCTATCGCAGGCGCTGGTGGCTTTCACGATCGAATTCGACAACGAATTCGAGCGTCGCATGCGCGAGGCCGGCTATCCTGGCGCGCTGGTTTCGCTGGGCGTGTGGTCTAATTTGCTCCGATTCCTGGCTGAAGGCGGGCTTTCCGTACACGATCTCGCAGCGCGCTCGCTGGCGCCGGACGAACACGTTACAGCTGGGCTTGGATGTTTGGAACGTTGGATCTTTGTCGTGTTGCTACCGGATCCTGCCGACGCGCGTTCCGTTCCCGTGCGCCTGCACCCCCGCGCCAAACGGGTTCTCCGCGACGGCTGGGGCAGCGGGCGCGGCATCCGATCCGGCTGGATCGTTCGACTGACTCAAAAAGGCCGCAAGGCAGCGGAAATCTGGCCTCCGCTATTCGAGGAGATCGAACGCCGCTGGCGCGCGCGATTCGGCGATGACGAAATCAGGAAACTTGGGGAGATTTTGAAGGAAATCCTCGATCAAATCGGTCTCGAGCTGCCGGAAGCTCTGCCCGTGGGTTGGGACTTTGCCAAGTCGTATCCGGCCAGACGCGCGTCCTCCGCCAATCTGCCGCTGCCTGCGCTGCTGTCGCAGTTATTGCTGGCCTTCACGCTGGAATTCGATCGCGAATCGCCGGCGCCTCTGGTTCTGTGCGCGAATGCCTTGCGCGTGCTGGGAGAGGAGCCGATTCCCGAGAGCGATCTTCCACGGCTCACCGGAGGCTCGCCCGAGACGAGCGGGATCGGATGGCAGATCAAGCCGTACATCACGGTGGAACCGGTTCCGCGGCGCGGAAAGATGGTTCGGCTCAACGCGCGAGGTCTGCGCGCGCAGCAGACCTATCGTGAACTGACGGCCGCCATTGAAAAACGCTGGGGAGCGAAGTTTGGAAAAGAGAGGATCCGCGGGTTGCGTGAAGCTCTGCTCGAACTCTTCGTTCCTCGGAAACAGGGCCGCGCGCCGATTGCCGAGGGACTGGCGCCGGCCGAGGGAACGGTCCGTTCGGGCGAGCAGGCGCCCGCGCTCGGCCGCCGCGATGTGGGAAGCGCGGCGCGTCAGCGAATGCGCGATCTGGTGGCGCAGACCCGGCTGTTCCTGGAGGACCCCGCGAACACGCTGCCGCACTATCCTCTATGGGACATGAATCGCGGATTCGGTCCGTAAAGTGAATCCGGCCGCTCTCGACCGGCGGGAGCAGTGAAGCCGGTGGAATCAGAACCGCCGCAGCACGATGGACACGTTATCCTTGGCGCCCAGCGCGAAACACGCATGCCCCGCCGGATGGCGCCATTGAGGCGGGACGCCGGCATCGCTGGAGCGCGAGAAGTTCGCACAGAGAACATACGTCATTCCCTGCGAAGGCCTGTATTCGTACTCTTTGCCGGTGACGGGGTCGACCGTGGCGCTGCCTGCGGCCACGCCTGCGCGCGAGATCTTGTCAATGGTCGCGGGCAGTGTAAACTGCGCCTGCCCCCGGGAAATCCACTGAAGGTGAATGGACTGGGCGATGGAAGAGAGATCGGAAAGACGGCGCGCATCCTCCGAGGAAAGGCGCTGCACGCGCGGCGAGCCGGTCTCGGTAAATCCAACCACCACCCCGAATCCGGCCACAACCAGGGCGACGGCGGAAAACAACCGGTTGCGCGAGGAGGAGATTTTCCCCGGCCGCAGCGAATCCAGGTAATAGGCGAAAACGCCACCTGCAATTACGAGGATGGTGAGAGTCTTGAGGATGAAGCGCGTATCGAGGTCACCCCGGAGGAAGTACGCGAGAAAAGTGACCACGTCGCCGATCATGGTGCTCGCCGTGAGCACCAGCGCGATGTAGGTGAGCCATTTTCGGACCGGGCTCTCCAGCCGCTCCGGTTGACGCTGGACATCGCGCACGATCCGCCATGTAACGGCGAGAAACACCGGGAGCCCGACGAGAATGCCGGCAAGCTCGTATGCCATGACCCAGTCGATCATGGTCGCGTTGGCGTAATCTATCGCCGGATTGGGGAAGGCGCGATCGATCACGGTAAACAGGAGCGCGCCCAACGGGATGGTCCAGATTCCGAGCGTAATAAAAGCGAGCAGATAGAGGAAAGCATCCTTGGCTGCCTCAATGCGCCCGCCTCCGCTGGGCACGGCTTTCCCGGTCCGCGCTTCGTACCACAGGCCGAAGGCTTGATAGATCCGCCGCTCCGACCAGCCGTTCTGGCGGAGAAGTGCCGCCACGAATTCGTCCGACGCCCCATGACTCTTTGCCGACTCGATGAAGTCGAGCAGCGGCTGATTTTCGCCTGGCATACGCGCGAAGTATAGCAAAGCCACGGGCGGGGAGCTTTCGTTTCCTGTGCGCTAAGCTCGATGGTTGCGGATCGGAATTCATACGTCGATCGCCGGGGCGCTCGAAAACTCCGCGCATCGGGCGGCGGAGTTGAGCGCCAACACGTTTCAGATTTTCTCCTCCAGCCCACGCCAGTGGAAAGCATCGATTCCGACTGCGCCCGCGGTCGCCGCGTTTCGAAAGGCTCGTGAAAAGCATGGACTGGATCCGCTGGTCATCCACGACAACTATTTGATTAACCTGGCGAGCTCACATGAGAGCGTGAGAAAACTCTCGATCGAGGCTTTCCGCGGCGAGCTTGCGCGCGCCATCCTGATCGGCGCGGATTACCTGGTCGCCCATCCGGGCAACTACAAAGGCTGCTCGATCGAGCAGGGCATTCTCAATTTCCTGCAAGGGGTCGCGGCCGCGGCCGCGGATCTCCGTTTTGAAAAACTCATGCTGCTCATCGAAAACACCGTCGGCGCGGGCGCGCAGCTTGGCAGCCGTTTCGAAGAGCTGCACGTGATGCGCGAATACGGCGCGCAGATGACCGACCTCTCGATCGGATTCTGTCTCGACACCTGTCATCTGCTCGCGTCGGGCTACGACGTCGCAACGGCGGAAGGCCTGAAGAAAACCATGGCCGAAGCCGATCGCCTGCTGGGCATCGATAACGTGCGCGTGATTCATGCCAACGATTCCAAGACTCCGCTCGGCTCGCATGTCGACAGGCACGCCAATATCGGCGAAGGTTATATTGGATTAGAAGGGTTTCGCCGCATTCTTGGGTCGCCAAGGCTCCGCAACAAAGCCTTCATTCTTGAAACGCCGGTCGATAAAGACGGCGATGACCGCAGGAATCTCGAAACGCTCAAGAGCCTATGCCCGAGATCGCGTACGACCACAACCAGATCGAGCTGAAATGGGCCGAGCGCTGGAAAAATTCCGAGCTGTATCGCGCCGACAATCCTGGCGCTCCGAAGTATTACGTGGTCGAGATGCTTCCCTACCCCAGCGGGCGTCTGCACATGGGTCACGTGCGCAACTACGCGATCGGCGACGCGCTCGCGCGTTTTATGTGGATGCGCGGCTACAACGTCCTGCATCCGATGGGCTGGGACGCGTTCGGGTTGCCGGCGGAAAACGCGGCCATCAAGAGCGGCGCGCATCCGCGCGAATGGACGCTTTCGCGCATCGCGGAAATGAAGCGCCAGATGCATCGCATTGGCTTCAGCTACGACTGGCGCACGGAAGTCACCACCTGCGAGCCGGAATTCTACCGCTGGAACCAGTGGTTCTTTCTAAGAATGCTGGAGCGCGGCCTGGCGTATCGCAAGAAGGCGCTGCTCAACTGGTGCCCGGAGTGCGCCACCACGCTGGCCAACGAACAGGTGGTGGACGGTTGCTGCTGGCGCCACGAATCGACGCCGGTGGAGCAGCGCGCGCTCGAACAATGGTTCTGGAAAATTACGGCGTACA
>JASHWA010000350.1 GCA_030044325.1 Bryobacteraceae bacterium | reverse complement strand
ATCGGAATCACCGGCTGTGGTGCTTCGATCATGGGCGTGGATTCGATTTCTTGTGGTGATTCGATGGGCGGCGGCGCTGCGACGGGCACCGGCTCCGCTTCCGGCGTGGCTTCCAGTTCACCTTTTTCTTTAGCTGCCGGTTGCTTCTTTACTGCTCCCCACCACTCGGCCTTGTTCAGCAACACTGCAAGGCTTTGCGATGCCGGTGTGACTTTCCGGGCGTATTCGTTGGCATCCATGCCTTTCGGAAACAGCACCCGATGCGATGTGATGCCGAGCTTTTCCAGTTCTTCTTTCAACCGCTCTGCTGCCGCATCTCCAGCTTCATCCCGGTCGTAGGCGATCCACACGCTGCGAGTGCCGTGCTTCTGGAAAGCAGTTTTGTGATCGTCGGTGAAGCCATTCACACCGTAGCTGGCCGTGACATTGCGGAATCCGGTGCACCAGAACGTCAGCGCATCAATGATGGATTCGCACAAGATGATTTCCTTCGAGACGACAAGAGCTTCTTCGTTGAACACGCCACGATGCGGTCCTGGAAGATACAGATGCATCGGCGTGCCCACTCGCAGCCCCGGCGTGATCTTGCGCCCGTACATGCCAAGCACTTCACCAGCCAGCGAGAAGACCGGGAACACCACCGATCCGTTCATGTGCTCGTGGCCGCTTTCCGCACGCAGGACACCCAATCGCTGCAATCGTCCACGCAGATCGGCCCCGGCTTTGCGATTCTTGTCGGGCAGCGTCAGGCCGAGCTTCCGGTTGGCGAAGCCGAGCTTAAAGTGGCCGATCATCTCCGCATTCGTCAGGCCCCGGCTTTCCAGGTACCGTAGCGCTTCGGGCGATTCCTTCAGCGTCTTGTGATAAAACTCGACCACACTTATCAACGTCTGCGGATCGTCGGCGTCGGCACCAACCGGAGATTCGAGTTTCACCGTGGTTCCTTTTTTCACCACATGCGCTTCACCGGCAGCTAAAGACGGATGATTCGATTTGAGGAGTTCGACGGCGTGCCGGAAGCTCACACCTTGCGTCTTCATCACCCAATCGATGGTCGAGCCACCGACGTTGCATTTCCCCAGGCAGTGCCACAGATTTGTTTTGGGCGAGACAACCAGCGATGGCGTCTTGTCGTCATGGAACGGACATCGCCCGAGAAGTTCTGCGCCGTGACGATGGAGTTCGACGCCGAAGCTGGCGACCAGGCGCTCCACGCTGATCTCATTCTTCAACCGCTGGATTTCATCGTCCGGGATGCGGGCCATCGAAAACGGCCTCCTTCCAAAAACCTGTCAAGTGGCAATGCACTCTTTTTGTATGTCTGTTGACTAGAGTATACCGTCCATGAGAGTATACGCAATGAGTGCATCGCCAGCCAAACACCCGGCTCGTTCCCGATTCCGGCTTTACAATCGCCGATGAGATGCCACGCAAGAAGAAAGAGGATTCCAGCTTCGGTCCACGCCTCGCCACGCTTCGCAAGGCTCGTGGCCTGACCCAGGTGCAACTCGCCGAAGCCGCCAACACGACGCAGCGCTCGATTTCCTATTACGAGAACGACGATGGCGTCCCGCCTTCGTCCGTCGTGATGGGTCTGGCGCAGGCCCTCCAGATTTCCGCCGATGAGTTGTTGGGCCTGAAGCCTCCACCAAGGGCAACGCCTCTTCTGACCGAACAAGACCCCGAAACACGCCGCCTTTGGAGACGATTCCAGATCGTCACACAGTTGCCGGAAAAAGATCAGCGTGCCGTCATCCGGCTGATTCAATCTTTAGCCGCTGTCGCACCACGCCGCAATGGAGCGCACGGAGGAGAACGCAATGGCCGTCACTGACACTCTCGAAGCCAAGGCCCATGAACTGATCGGCCAACTGCACAACCCCGGCAAACTCGCCGCCGTCGTCCATCTGCTCGAAGTGATGGTCCACGAAGGTGAGGAACCTGTCACGGAAGAAGATCGCCGCCGCTATCGGGAAGGGCAGGCTTTCTTCGACAGCGGTAAGGGCATCCCCATGACGGACGTGCTGGCCGACTTCGGATTGAAGCTCGAAGATTTTCCGCCCCATAAGTAATGCCGCCCTTCGGAATCGAATGGCTCGATGAAGCTCAGGCCGATGTGCGCCGCCTCGATAAGCCCACGGCCATGCGTGTCTTCGAGGGCATCCTTCACTATGCCCGGAGCGGAGCAGGCGACATCGAGCCGCTGCATGGCGAGATGGCCGGGTCCTTCCGGCTGCGAGTGGGAGACCACCGGATATTGTTCGCACTGGTGGACAACACCATGCGGATCTTCGGAGTGCGCCATCGCAGCGAAGCCTACCGCTGAGACCGGAAAGTAAAGCCCCAGGGTAAGCGCTGGATTTCCCGACCGTGCATCTCCACCCGTCGATCTATAGACGGCTTTTGATGGGTACCCTAATCTGAGATTCACTGTGGTTTTTTCAGCCAGTCCCGCAGCAGCGACTCCACCAGGGCGCTGAACTCGCCGCCCTGCTCGAACAACCGGGCCTTCACCTTGTTGCGAACATCCTGATGAACATACACGCTCATCTGCTTGTATGCAGGATCGCTGTGCTTGGCCGGTGGCCTGCCGACTCTCTTCTTCACCGGGCTGGCTTTCTTCTTTTGCGCCTTGGCTGGTGCCTTCGCCATCGTTTCAAGGTTACCAGGAATCCGCCTTTTTGCGTACTTGATGTGTAGCCACGTTCCTGCGTACACGAGTTCCATTGACTTGGCCGGGATTTCTCCGTATTCTGAGTACGCAGAATGGTGAAACGGACGCAACCAGGAAACGGCCCCAACCGGGCGCTGTGCTACGTCAGGGTTTCCACCGTCGAGCAGTCGAAGTTTGGCTTCTCTCTCGATGCCCAGGAAGAGCGCCTGCGTGCGTATTGCCGCATGGCCGGGTTGGAAGTGGCCGAGTTGATTCGTGAGGAAGGCGTGTCGGCCTCGATTCCCCTCGGCAAGCGTCCAGCCGGATCGAAGCTCCTGGGGCAAGGGACCGGGAGCCACATCGTCTGCCTCAAGCTCGACAGATTGTTCAGAGACGCAGAAGACGCTCTGCGCCAAACCAAAGCCTGGGACAAGGCCGGGATCACGCTCCATCTGGTGGACCTGGGCGGCACCAGCCTGAACACGGCGTCGGCGATGGGCCGGATGTTTCTCACGCTGATGGCCGGGTGCGCCGAACTCGAAAGGAATCTCGTCGCCGAGCGCACCGCATCCGTCCTGGCGCACAAAAAGCATCAAGGCAAGGTCTACAACCACACGCCCTTCGGCTTCGAGCGTGCCGGGGATCGCCTCGTGGTCGCCGCCGCTGAGATGGCGATGATCCATCTGATGCGAGAGCGCCGGGACGACGGCTGGAGCTTCGCCATGATCGCCGACGCCTTCAACACCGATCACATCCCCGGAAAAAACGGTGGCCGGTGGTATGGCCGCACCGTGAAGAACATCCTGGAAAATTCGGTCTATCAGGCCATCGGAGAACACCCATGACCATCTTCGATGCCGTCGAGATCCTGGCCGAGTTTAGCAAGTCGATCCGCCACGGCCTGATCGTCCTGGAGGGCTTGCAGGATCTCGATGGCGTTGACCAGGGTAAAGTGAGCGCCCTGGCGGATGCGGTGCGCCACGTTCATGCCGAGACCGCCGACTATGTGGCCTCCGTCATCGGTGCGGTTTCAAAAAACAAAAAGGCGGCAGTGAGCGAATGAACACTCACGCCGCCTCTTGGCTCTTCCGGTATTGCGCTGCTTCGGGCACCGCTTTGTTCTGGCTGTTGTGCTGCTGGTGAAAGTTCCGCCAGTTCACAATCGCCTCTTCCGCTTCCTCGCCGTCCAGGTAGAGCGGAAGTTGGTCTTCGTCGGTGAAGACGATGGTCATGGCGGCACGCCTGTCGTCGGTCTTTGGATGGCAGTGCAAGCGGCACACCGCCTCCGGGTTTATGTAGTAGTTCTCGGTGAGTTTGATCGGGATCATGGTTGGGGTTCCTCTTGCGATATTTAGTGGCTTCTCGCCACTCCCCGGCGCACTGGCATTTCGCATCCGGCGCTCCCTCCCGATTGATACATCTATATCACGATTTCGCCGCTCTTCCGCCGCCTGCCGCCGATCCGGTCTATCCCCGGCCACAAAGTTTTTTCACTTTCCTGACCGCAAAATGTTGTGTATATCGCCGATATCTACAACCTGTTGTGGTCGGAGGCCATCTTCGCCGCCGCCGCCCAAAATGCCGGGTATACATACCAGTGTTGGCCGGATCGCATCTGGCTCAACGTCCTCCACGGTCGGGAGTAATTGACGGCGGCGTGGATCAAGGACGGCTCTACCGTGGGACGCAGACGAAGAGCCGGGGCGCTGCTAAATCGGGATGCCCAAGTTTGCCGCTGGCTGAGTTCACCAGCGTTAAGTAGCCGAGAGCCGTGACGACTCAGACGATCACGTTCGATGTGAAGTGCCAGTACGCATGACCTTCAAGCATCGATGCCGAGTCTCTTGAGGACTCGTGTTCCTGCATCGATGCTCTGAACCAACCGCATGATGATCAGTATCCCGAAGGGTCGTGAACGAAGTGAACGACGCATCTGGTTCCAGGAAGAAACTTCAAAACCAATGAAAAAGTGTTGGATTCGGACGTTGCTTCGCACCGTTCATGCTTCGCATGGTTCCTGTGGATGTGATTTCTTCACTTCATCCCGGAGGGTCGTGAGCAGAGCGAGCGACTTCTTCTTCAACCAAAACTGTTTTGCGTACCTGGAATGTTAAATATCTTCACTCACCTGAAGGAACCAACATGAATGCTCTTCTCACCAAACTCGCCGACGAACTTCTCGTCGAAGACATCGATCAACCGAGCGCCGTCCTCGGCTCTCTTTCTGACGACGACCTCCAGATTTTCTACGACAACGTGCTCGAACAGTTTGCGCTGGCGCTCCTCGTCGGCGCTCACGAAAATTCCACTTGGTCCAACGGCAACCTCGTCATCGCCGCCAACCACCGGCAGATCCATCTCCTCCAAGCTGCTTTCTACGCTGTGAAGCTCGAAGCGCAGCGCCGGAGCGCCGCCGCTTGAAGAGCACCGCCGACTTACGAGCTTTTCAGACGAAGGCGACTGGGTTGTAATTTTCCTTCGCCACTTTGATCAGTTCGCCCAGGTCATCTAGAAGGATGGTTAGTTCCGGCGACAACGTAGACGCCTCTCTTAGCGTAGCGACTTCGTGTTCTAAAGCGTCGATCTTGTCTGCCGGAACGACATCTCCGCTGTGGCTTCCGCTGTAGAGAACATCACAGAGCAGCACGGAGTTCGGAGAGATAAATCTTCCGGCTTCAGCCGCAAGTGCAGCGACCTGGCTTACATTTCCAAGGTGCTTATGAAGTGCTTCGAGTCCTTCGGCTTTAATTTCGTCTGGCAGTTCATCGTTCGTTGAGTACCACTCACCAGTTTTTTCATCCAGCCGTAGGCCCGCTTGTTCGGGATCGAGCGGCAACTTCGCACGGTTCTTGTATACAACAGCGTCTAGTCCCATCGCAGTCTCAGAACTTCACCGGGCCATCTTTCGTAAGCACAGTCACCCTGCCTTGCAGATTTTGAATGTTTCCCTGAGCACGCTGAATCTGCTGAAGCGCTTCCTGAGCCGAAATAGGCACCTTCCTGGCATCAATGAGGATGTCTTCTCCGCTTTGCTGAGCAGCCTTTTGGATCGCATTCTTCAGCGTATTTGTGCCTGCGCTATTCAACGACTTGAACTCTGTCACGATTCCGTCTATCAGAAAGTCTGCGGTCTTGCCAGCAGCACGTGGAATCGCTGTAACGGTGTGGCCCTGTGCGATCAATTCCTCTGCGATTTGCCTTTCCTCTGGCAACAATCCAACAAGCGGACCAGAAGCGACGCCAAGGCTGATCAGCGCAGTCCCGCCAGTGTAGGCTCCGTATGCTATTCCTGCCGCAATTCCGCCTGCGACGACCGCAGTTGCGCCTGCCGCAGCGTTTACGGCTGGCCCCGCCCGCTGTGCGCCTGTAGCGACCGCAAGGAGAAGCGGCGAGGGCGGCTCCGTATCGTGAACAACTACTGGCTGCTGTAGTTCGCCGCAGCCCTTTCCATCGCCGTCATCCGTTGTCGTCACGGAACCATCCGAACCTGTGCTATGCACGCAAGTCGTGCCTGTTGGGTCCGTGAATCGTAGTGGATTATTCCGAACGTATCCGTATAAATTCCAGCTTTGGGGGTCTCGTGGGTCTTGATCTGCAAGTGGCGCATCCGGGCTTGTGAAGCGCCCTTGCGCCCCGGAATAATATCGGGCCAGGAAAAAGTCCAATCCCGTTTCAGCATCTCTTTCTTTGGAGGTAAACTTAATCGGCTCCACATCCGGCAGAGTCGCCGACAAGCCCGTGTTGTATTCCATTGACGTCGTGCGCCCGTCAATCCCCGCTGTCAGCTCCTCTCCGAACGGCAGGTAATCGTACCGCTTCAGAACATTTCCGTTCACGTCCGTCACCAGCCGAGTGCTGCCCAGGTGATCGACGCTCAGATATGCCGGCCCGTTCACCGTCGATGCCGCCGTCGAATATTCCTGCGCCAACTGCCCATCGGCGTCGTAGACGAACGTCGTGGTCGCGTTCGGCGTGACGCTCATCACCCGGCGGCCGTCCCCGTCGTAGGTGTAGGTCGATTGCGCCCCGTTGATGGTCGCCTGCACCTGCCGGTTCTCCGCGTCATACACGAAGGTCCGGCCGAACACCGGCGGCGATCCCGTGGGCAGGCTCCCGGTCAGGTTGCCCATCGCGTCGTAATTCCAACTGTTGATGCGATTCTGCGATGTGATCCAGCTCGACGTCACCGGCGTGTCCGCAGCGAGTACGATTCCGGTCGCGCTCGGCACCCAGCGATTTCCCACCGCATCGAAGGCGTTGGACTCGCTCCAGTTCGCCCCGGCGGTGGGGGTAGGCGCGCCGCTCGCCTGCGTGAGCCGGTTGGCGGGGTCGTTGTATTGATACACCTGCGTTTCGGCGAAGGAGGGAGCGCCGTTGACGGCGTCGAACCCGATCTGCTGGCGCGTCACGTTCCCATTATTGCTCGCGCAGGTGACGCCGGAGTTGATGTCGGAAAAATCGGCGCAGTAATTGTAGGTCAGCGAGAGCATGTTGGTGGCGCCCATGGTGGTCGCGATCGACAGCGGCTGAAGGCGGGCATTGAAGCCGGTATTTTCGGTCAGAAGGCTGTTGTTCAGGGCAGAGAAATCGGGGGCGTCCATGGCATTTCCTATTTTGCAGTGAGAATCGCTCCGAGCAAAGCTCACTAACTCCTTGGTGCCAACATCAAGCGGATCGTTATCCCCACTTACCCCATCATATCTGCCATCGCGGAAAATTCCGGCAACGGGTCTTTTTTCGCGACTCCGCTGCCTCGAAGAAGGCGGCTTTGAATGGTCCTGGGCTTACTTTGGCGCGATCGTGGCGACTGTTACTGCGTCGGCTGCCTGGATCGAAATCGAATCCGGCGTTTCCGACACCCAGTCGAGCGGCGCCGCCGTCAGCCGCACCCCGGTGACCGCGGGGCGCGAGCCCGATCGCCAGCGGC